>CAIJPI010000072.1 GCA_903822525.1 uncultured Bacteroidales bacterium
AAACAGCCAACAACTGGGTTGCTTACGGCTCGGCAACAGGTACCAATCTTGACGAAGCCAAAGGCTTTATGATTTACTATCCGCTGGCAGCAACAACATACACGCTGGCAGGAAATCTGAATAGCGGTAATTTCTCACCCTTACTTACGGGTATTAACTCCCCGGGTAATACCCGCGGCTGGAACCTGGTACCAAACCCGTATCCCTCGTCTATAGATTGGGATTTAGTATCCACCCGCAATAATGTGGACGATGCAATATACATCTGGCCTGCTGCCGGACCCGGAAATTCATCCAATTACTATTCTTATGTAGGCGGGGTATCAACACCAGCAACAGTCATGAATGGAGAAATAGCCGTTGGGCAGTCGTTTTTCGTACATGCCAATACTGCTTCGCCGGCTTTAATTTTCAGCAATGCAAGCCGTTTGCATGGCAGCAAGCCTTTTTTGAAGAACGATTCCATCATTCCTAATGTATTGTATCTCGAAGCAACAACTGCCGGCAGCACCGATTATCTGGCCGTACGTTTTACCTGGTCTGCCACACCCGGCTTCGACACAGGGCTCGATGCCTACAAACTAACAGGTGGTGCCGATGCACCCCAGCTGAGTTCGGTAGCTGCTGGCGGTACCCGTTTAAGTATAAACAGTCTTCCGCTGAATAGTGCTAATGTGTATGTCCCTTTGAATTTAACCCTCAATAACAGCGCTTCTGTAACCATCAGGGCAAGTGGAATGGAATCCTTCATTAACGACATACCGGTTTATCTCGAAGACCGTATGCTCAGTCGGCTTATAAACCTCAGGCATCAACCCGAATACACCTTTGCTCACTCCCCCACCAACGCTCCCGATCGCTTCAGGTTAAAATTTGAAGGCCCTTACGGCGTCAATTTACCAACTACACAACCTGATAACAAGGTTTTTGTATCAGATGGCTTTCTCATTATTGATATCCCATCCATGAACGGCCTTACCGTAAACCTCACCGTGACCGATGCCCTGGGACGCCAATTCAGCAGCAGCAAAATGCTCGTAAACAGCCCCCTCCGTCTTCCGGCACCTCTGGCAAAGGGCTTATACATAGTAAGCTGTGTAAGCAGCAAACAAAATTTTATCTCTAAAGTAGTTATCGAATAAATCAAAACCTTCCCATTTCATTCGTTTGCATGAGTTTATAACTCATGCAGCTAATAATTCATGCCCTCCTGCCACAAATCCAGATATGCAACCCCTCGCTAAGCAGCATAGCGTTGAATAATATACCAATGCCCGTTAAACTTCTTTTTACTCGTCTTCCCCCCTCTCTTTCCTTCAAAGAGAGGGGGCAGGGGGTGAGGTCCCCATTCCACAAAGAGTGGGACCAGGAGGTGAATTCCTCCATTCCTAAAAAAGAGTATCTCGGTGTTGAAATTTCCATCCCACCCATCCAAAACCCCCTTTTTTTCACTTTTTTCATAATTCCCATATTACTTTTCCCCCTGTGGTTTATAGATATAGTACAACGCAACGAAAAACCACTGAGTTATGAAAAATCTGAACATGCTTTCTACCCTCGAATTCACAGATACGCTGCCCGAAGAAACTTCAGCTCAGTTTATGGTAAAACCTTTTTTTGTTTTTTGCACAGCTATGCTGCTTGTAGCCTGGGTTTGGCTCGGGGCAGTGATAATAGGATAGAGAAAATCCAATATAGAATTGTTCTAAAAAATAGTCTCTTAAAGACTTTCAGCTACCTCATTCCCAGCTAAATTCCAAACTTAAACTTTGCATATTAACTATTAATATGCTGATATTCTGTGTTTTATCGATTTGCATCCTAATTTATTATTCGGATTGTCAATAAGAAAAAATAATCTTAGAAATTTTATTCGGAAAGCGAGTTTATAAGCTCCTTTATTTCATTAAGCGTAAGAATATCCTTCCCGGACTTGTCATATATTGAAAGCATGTAAACTGTATCATCCGAAATAACTATATGCGTGATAACACGGGCACCCCCTCTTTTACCCTTGCCTTTTGAAGAAATAGCAATACGTATTTTAAAACAATTATTACCGAGGGGAGTTCCTTGAACAGGATTTTCTTTAAGATCAGGCAACAGTTTCAAAAGCTCTGACTTTTAAGAAACGTATTTCCTGAAAAGCTTTTTAGCTTGTTTTTCAAAAATATCAATAGTTCTTACCTTATAACTCATTGAGAAAATCTTCAGCATTCCGGGCTTTCTTCAGTCCCGCTTTTATCAGTTTCATTTCTTCAACCGCTTCCCTGATTTCCTCCAACAACATTGCCTTAGCATCAGTCAGAGGCCTGGCTTTTATGTATGAAATGCTATTCAGCACTTCCATTACAGATGCGGCCTTATTATCAGGAATATCAATTAATACTTTCATTTTACAAATGGTTTACTTCGTTCTAATACCCATACACCTTGAGTATCGACAACAAGCATTTATTATGACAAGTAGGTCTGGCATTTAGGATAGAGAATAACAAAGTTACTATAATTCTACCCTTAATCTCAGGTTCTCTTAAAATCAATTTT
The DNA here is from genome assembly GCA_903822525.1 of uncultured Bacteroidales bacterium. Classification (GTDB taxonomy): domain Bacteria; phylum Bacteroidota; class Bacteroidia; order Bacteroidales; family UBA4417; genus UBA4417. The sequence goes on from CAIJPI010000072.1 coordinate 2,548, forward strand.
ACATAAAAAAGATAGTTTTCCTGAATTCCGGTTTTCGATCCTAATAATATCTTTCAGTTTTTTACGCTTTCCCAACCCAACATCCCCTCTCACCCAGGTTTAATCATTACCTACTCCCCATCCCTCTCACCCCAACCCCTAAATCCTAATCCCCAACCCCTCCCTCCAAAATCATCTTCCCGTCAACGTCTTCGGAATCCTTCCGGTTCTTACACATTCGGAGCGAAGCCTGCGGCCTACTATACGCTCTACCATAGCGCCAATATTCAGTACTTTATCGATATCCAGGTTAGTGGATATTCCCATTTCGTCGAGCATCACTACCAGGTCTTCCGTTTGTATAAGCCCGGTAAGCATAGGATCGGCATAATAATACGCACCCGTACCTGCTACCGGAACGCCATCAACAAAATTAGCCGGCTGTCCGCCTATTCCGCCCATGGTCGATTCGTAATTGGTCATGCCTGCCTGCAATGCTGCCAGCACATTTGCCAGTCCCCAGCCCCGTGTCGAATGAAAATGCACAATCTGTTTCTCGGGCCTGCCAATCTTATCCATGAGCATCGAATAGTAACGATAGACCCTGTCGGGCGAAGCAGAACCATCATGGTCAGCATGCTCCACATCGCTGGCACCTATATCGAACCAGCGCTGCGAAAATTCAACGGCTTTTTCCATCTTCGTGGGACCTTCGATAGGGCATCCCCAGATGGTGCTAACGGTACCGTTAACCTTCAAACCGGCATCTTTGGCTTTCGGGATCCACTCTTCTGCCATTTTCCAGTAATCAGCCAGCGAAAGCCCCGAATTTTTAACATGATGCGATTCGCTGGTTGAAACCATCAGCAGTATACGGTCAGGGCCCCAGCCCTCCTTGCGGGCCTGTATGGCACGTTCGATGGCCTTTTCCCGTATAGTAACCGCTGTAAGGCTTACATCCGGCAACAAATGCGCTATGGTTTTGCTGCCACGAATTTTTTTAAACAGCTCATCAGCATCTTTAAACTGAGGCATACCGCCGGGATTGCCCAGGTTGGTAACCTCCACATGCCTGAATCCGGCCAGAATCAGCTGCTCGGCAAGCCAGAGCTTTGCTGCGGTTGGAATAAATTTTTCTTCGTGCTGAAAGCCGTCGCGAACAGTAATATCGCCTATGGTAACTTGTTTTGGATAGTTCATGGTCAGGGGTATGTATTTGATTTCAAATATACAGTTTTACATGTATTAATTTATTACAATTCTGTTTTTATATCGCAATGAAAAAATAAAATCAACAGCATCAATCTATCCGATATGATTTGAACTCGCCTCCCCTATCTTCATTGATTCATTCCATACGCGAATTCAACTTTTTAATCTATTTTTACCTTCTTAATTTACCGGATTGAATCGCTGAATTCGCCATGTTCCGAAAACTTATCATTCTGTTGCTTTCCGTTTCGTTCTCTATTCCACTCAACGCGGAATACAGGACAAATGTTCATTCCATATCGCGTCGCGAAGGTTTGTCGAACGGTGCAGTCAACACTATTGTAAAAGATTCGGAAGGCTATATATGGTTTGGAACCTGGAACGGCCTCAACCGTTACGACGGCAGCAGCATTGTTACATACCTTCCGGGCAGCAATTCAAGCTCCATTCATAACCATGTTATTCGCGAACTGTATCCTACGGCATCAGGACCTATCTGGATGCTTACCAACAAGGGAGTGGGCTTGTATGATAATGTTCACGACCGGTTTACCTCCTATTTTACCCGCGAATCCGAACAGATCAACTACGAAAACGATATTGCCATCTGTCACTCCGACAGCTACGGCACGCTGGCATCAGTCTTCGGACGGGGCATATTCAGGTTCGACAGTGCTGCCAGGCAATTCAACAAAATAGTATTCGATAAAAATTCACTGCAGGCGTCACTCAGTATAAAACGTATCCACCTGCTCGGGAAGCAGGCCTACTGCATCACCGGGAGCGGTCAGCTGATGATGCTTTCGGGAAACCGCTTGCAGCTGGTATTACAATTACCTCTAACAGGAATTATGGCCTCCTCGGTTTCCATGATGATAAACCGGCACCCGTTTCTGATTCTCACCCAAAGAGCCGGTGCTGCCCTTATGGTTGACCTTGAAACGAAAGAAGTTCAACAACTGCATATTCCTGATGATATTATCACATCCCTGTCTCTCTCTAAGGCAAGCGAAAGGCTTTGGGCAGGCACCGAAAAAGGCAGAATTTACAGTTTCAACCTGCTTACCCGAACCTTCGAAGTGCTCGACAGGCTTTCGAAACCAATTATCAATAATCCTATTGCAACCCGCATCCTAAGTATTTACGAAACCGATCCGGATATTTTATGGATAGGAACCGATGGCAACGGTGTTTATACCCTTAAACTTACCGAATTCCCTAATAAAAGTCTCTCCTCCAGCCAGCTGGCATACCCCATAGTACGAAGTATCCTGGTTACACATAAAAGGGATGTGCTTATCGGCACCAAAGGCGGAGGCATAGATGTTTTCGATGCCGGTGGAAATCACCTCAGGCAGATATCGGTTAAAAACGGCTTAAGCAACAATTCGGTGCTTTCATTTCACGAACATGCTGACGGCACTATTTGGGTCGGGACCGATGGCAAAGGCATTGATATTATTTCTTCCGACTATTCTACCATCCGGAATTTTCCTCGCGATTTCAAAATAGCAAATCCTTTAAATTTTGCTTCTGTTTACCGCATACTCGAGGACAGCGACAAGCGGATTTTTCTGGGAACCAGCGGATTCGGAGTAATACGGATTGAATGTGATAATGCCGGCGCATCGCTGCCCATCAGCTGCGAGCAACTGGTACTCGATAAAAGGATAGCCACGCCCGGGCAACAAAAACAGATTGTATATGCCCTGGCAGAAGAAAAACCCGGAGTGATTTGGATAGGAACCCGCGGACTTGGCGTTTATCGCTACAATACCATTACCCGGCGCGTTATGTCGCAGTATTCCACCACTACCCACCCCGACCTTATCCGTAACGACGATATCCTTTCCCTTTCATCAAGGCGCAACAGCGGCATCTGGGCCGGTAGTAGTAATGGGATGAATAAGCTGCTGCCCGTATCCGACGATTCTGTTTCTGTTACAGGTCTGAATGCACAGTCGGACCTTTCGAATACAAGCATTCATGCCATACAAATCGACCTGCACGGTAATTTATGGGTCACTACCAATCAGGGACTTTCGTTAATCGACAGCAGCCGCCGAAATGTAAGAAGTTTCAATGTAAACGACGGGCTTATTAATTTCGAATACAGCGACGGGGCTTCGTTTTTCGATATCCCTACAGGCAGGCTGTATGCCGGAGGCACCATGGGAGTGGATATAATTCAAACCGATGAAATCAAATTCTCATCGTATTTCCCTCCTGTCGCTATCAACCAACTTTTTATCCGTAATCAGCCGGTTGAACCCGGCACCGAAAGTGTGCTTCTGAGCCGCATCAACCATCAGAAAACCCTTAACCTCAATTACAATCAGAATACCCTGGCTTTTTATGTGGCACCGCTGGCATTCTGGGGTCAGGAACGTCACAGGATTTCCTACCGCTTGAAAAACACCTCCGAAGACTGGATTATAAACCTGCAGAACCAGCCTATCAGCCTCTCCAACCTCGAGCCTGGCCATTATGTGCTTCAGATAAGGGTTAGCGACGAAAACGGAAACTGGTCGAAAAAGGTCAGGGAAATCGAAATACTTGTTAATCCTCCTTTCTGGAGAACATCCTGGGCTATTGCGGGGTATATTTTGCTGATTGCCGCTCTTCAGATGCTTATTTTTTCAGCCTACCGCCGACGGGAAGCCCGTAAAAAAGAAGCCGCCCTACAGCAATTTCAGAAGGAGAAAGAAGCAGAACTGCAAAGTTATAAAATCGAATTCTTTACCAATGTAGCTCATGAGTTTCGTACACCGCTTACCCTTATCACATCGCATATCCACGCCTTACTCGAAGATACCCGCAACAGCATCGAAAACCCACGCCTGTTAAAAGTTTTCAATAACAGCATCAAGCTGCAGAAACTGGTTCTCGAAATTATGCAGTTCCGCAAACTCGAAAAGGGGAAAGAGCCTTTAAATATTCAACATACCAAACCGGTTGAACTGGTACGTGAAGTTATTTCGGATCTGGAACTCCTTGCACAACGCAGAAGCATCATCTGCGAAGTGATCACTGCCGATGACGGAATTGTTTTCAGCACCGATGCCGACAAACTTCAACGTATAGTTACCAACCTGATTTCGAACTCCATAAAGTACAATAAGCCGGGCGGATTTGTCAAAACCGGTATTCGCATCGAAAATTCAGCCCTGGTAATAGAAGTTGAAGACAATGGAGTAGGCATTAAGCCTGAATATTTTCAGAAAGTATTTGAGCCTTTTGGCATCTCTTCAGCTCGCAACAAAGGAAGTTTCCCCGGATACCGATCCACCGGTTTGGGACTCGCCGTTACCAAAGGTCTTATTGAACTGCTGAAAGGCACCATCAGTTTCGAAAGCCACCCTGGCGAAGGCACGAAGTTTACCTGCATTTTTCCCGATGTGCATCAGCTCAGCCTGGCTGAACTGCCCGGCGATCCGGCAGATGAATTCGGAGATATCAATTTTATTGACGAAGCCGAACCTGATAACCTGCCCGGCAAACTGCTTATTTCCGAAGATAAACCTTTGATCCTGCTTGTGGACGACGACCCCGAAATCCTGGTGTTGCTCAGGGATTTCCTGCAGGCTGATTACAACCTTATTTTTGCCGAAAACGGCCGCGAAGCTTATGAAAAGGTTTTATCCGAAAAGCCCGACCTTATCGTTTCGGATGTAATGATGCCCGAAATGGATGGCATCGACCTCTGTTTCAGGATACGCGAAAATTTCGACACCAGTCACCTGCCCATGATACTGCTTACGGCACGCGCCGAAATAGAAGACCGTATTACAGGCCTCAAAGCCGGTGCCGATTCCTATATTCCCAAACCTTTTCACCCCGAACACCTGAGGGTACGCATCGAAAAACTGCTTCACCTTTGGGAAGGAATGAAGTTACGCTTTGGACGACCGGATGCAAATCCTACCCTGGTGAAAGATATTCCGGACCCGTTTTTTCAGAAGATGCTGAGCTTTATCGACGAGAATATCGATGACGAAACCCTTTCGTCGGAGAAACTGTGCGATAAACTTGCCATCAGCAAATCTTCGCTTTACAATAAAACCAAATCCTTACTTGGCACTACCCCGCATAGCCTTATAAACCAGCGCCGCCTGAGTAAGGCCGCCATTCTGCTGAAATCAACCAGCATGACGGTAAGCGAAATTATTGACCAAACCGGCTTCGCAAGCAGAACCCATTTCTACGATCTTTTCAATAAAGTCTACGATTGTTCCCCCTCCGATTACAGGAATAAGGAAAAGGTGAGCGACACCTAAGGTGCGGACCCCAAAACACCTTCCCGAAACATTGAAACAGGTGTCCCAACCCTAAATCCTAAGCCCTAAAGCCCAACCCCTTTATCCCAACCCCTAAATCCCCCCGAAAACCACCCCCTTCAGTTGTTAAAACAATTGGACCAAATTTTTCGTACCTTTATCATACTTTTCAACTCAGTCACTATTTCAGGTGTAAGGTTTGTCCGCAACTATTAAAACAAGGCTTCATTCCTCACAGGTACTCCATCTACACTTTTTCACGTATAAAGCATCCTTAGCAAAGTCAGCCCAATCTCTCTGAAACAAATTATTGCCATTCCTGTTTACTTAGTAAGGATTACTATTGCCTCCTCCCAGGTAAAAATTTCCTCCCGCAATCGTTTGCACTTCATTCTTGAAAATATGGGCCTGCATATGAAAAAGCAAGGATTTACCACTATAAATCCTTCATTATGTACCCCATAGGACAAGATCAGGAACAGGGCGGACACTTGAAATGTCTATAAGAAGCTAAATTTGTGAACGTCAATAAACAGATTACTATGGATATCGCAAAACGTTTCACCCAAAATCCGCTCCTTCGCCCCGCCGATCTAAAACCGGGTATCAATGGAATGGAAATACTGTGCCTGCTTAACCCGGGCGTGTTTCGGTATGAGGGGAAAATATGGCTTCTGCTTCGCGTTGCCGAAAGGCCTAAGCAGATCGAAGGCAAAATAAGCTTTCCAGTATATAATAGTAAAGGCGAAATTGAAATTCTGAGTTTCGATAAAAACGATCCCGACCTGGATGCCTCCGATCCTCGGGTAATAAATTATAAAAAGAAAGATTACCTCACCACCCTTTCATACCTGAGGCTGGTGTGCAGCGACGATGGTGTCAGCTTTTATGAGCCCGAAGGATATCCTCCCATTTTCGGGAAAGGTGAACTCGAAACTTTTGGCATCGAAGATTGCCGCGTAGCAACCATGAGCGATGGCTTCAGCCTTTCGTTTACCGAAGTATCCGAATTCGGCGTTGGCGTTGGGCTTATCCGCACTACCGACTGGAAGAACTTCAGCCGCGAAGGCATGATTTTTCCACCACATAATAAGGACTGTGCCCTCTTCGACGAAAAGATCAACGGAAAATACTTTGCCTTACACCGCCCCAGCAGTCCCGAACTGGGTGGTAACTACATATGGCTGGCACAGTCGCCCGACCTTATCCATTGGGGACAGCACAAATGCATTGCCACTGTCAGGCCTGGAATGTGGGACTCAGCTCGTGTTGGAGCAGGCGCATCACCCATACGCACCGAAAAAGGCTGGCTCGAAATCTATCATGGTGCCAACAGCGACCACCGCTACTGCCTTGGAGCTCTGTTACTCGATATCAACGATCCTTCTATAGTACTTGCCCGCAGTACTGACCCCATTATGGAACCTGTTCAAATCTATGAGCAAACAGGATTTTTCGGAAATGTAGTGTTCACCAACGGTCATTATGTACAAGGCGACGATATATTTATGTATTACGGCGCAAGCGACGAAGTGATCTGTGGCGCCAGGCTCTCCATATCCGAAATACTTTCAACATTAATTTAACTATCCCTGTACGAAATGATAGCCAAACTGACTACCGAATTCCGCTTCTTCCTCTCCATGCCGCACAACATGCGTGTGCTGCTGATTACCAATATGCTGTATGCATTGGTATTGCCGGTGGTCGAAATTTTTATGGCTGCTTACATCATGAGGTATTTTGCCGAAACAAGCTATGTGGCCATGTTCCAGGTCGCTATGTATACCGGTATTATTATAACCTCGCTTACAAACGGGTTCCTGCTAAAAAGCTTTAAAGTCGCACACCTTTACAGCTTTGGAATACTGCTGAGCGGTTTATCGATGGTGGGGATGATGTTTGTTAAAGACATTACACTGTTCGGACTTATTGTTTCGGGTACGCTGATTGGCGCGGCTTCCGGTTTTTTCTGGACCAACCGCTACCTGATGGCTCTTAATACCACCAAAGACGAAAACCGCAATTACTTTTTTGGCCTCGAATCGTTCTTCTTTACCATTTCAAATATTGCCATCCCACTGGCTATTGGCGCTTTACTGGCTTCTATTGACGGTATGCAGATATTCGGAATCGTATTTAATATTTATAAAGGCTACCGTATAGTAACACTTATCGTATTTGCAGTCACTATACTGGCTTGCTTTTCACTGGCCCGCGGGAAATTCGAAAACCCGGTTCAGAAAGACTTCCTCTACTTCCGTTTCGACAGGCTGTGGAACAAACAAATACTGCTGGCAGCCCTCAAAGGACTGGTACAGGGATTCCTGGTTACCGCTCCGGCAATGCTTATCATGAAATACGTCGGGAAAGAAGGCTCCCTCGGGCTTATACAGGGTATAAGCGGCGGATTAACTGCCATTCTTATATACCTTTTGGGCCGCTTTGCCAAACCCAGGCACCGCATCCTTATTTTTGGCGTGGGCATCTCACTTTTCCTCATCGGCACAGTAGTGAACGGAATTGAACTTTCCATGATCGGAGTTATGGTTTTCGTATTGTGTAAAGTGTTCTTTCAGCCCCTTCACGACCTGGCTTACTATCCTATTATGATGAAAGTTATCGATGTGGTTTCGAAACGCGAAAACCGCAACAGCTACGCCTATATCCTCAATCATGAGTTTGGACTGTATGCAGGAAGGGTTGCAGGATTGGGATTATTTATTTTTCTGGCATTCTACGTTTCCGAAACCTTTGCCCTGCGTTACTCACTTATCATAGTGGCTTTGCTGCAAATGCTTTCCATTCCGCTGGCGAAAAATATTATGAAAAATTCCTATTCGGAAGAAAAATGAAAAAAATAACCTCAATACTGTCCTTATGTTTATTGCTTGTAGGAATATATTCCTGCAATACACAAACGGGTATGCCTGTGGCTCAGACTTCATTGCCTCGCATCGACCAGATGCCTGCTGTACCACAACCGCTGAAAATCATTAATTGGAAGAATAAAACGTTGCAATTTGACAGCCTGGTATTCAATTTCGAAAACCGGGCACCTTATGGACCACTGATCTGGCTCGACAGTTCCGCCCGGAACTTCGACCAGGTCACCTATGGGATTTATACGGTGATAGGGGATGTGCGACAGGGTCCGAAAAATAATAACGGGGAGTTCCACGAAGCCCTTACCTCGCTCAACTCGCTGCTGAGCGCCGGGTTAATGGGTATCGATAAAACCAGCCAGCATGGGTTTAACTATGTGAAAATGGCACAAAACTATTTCAACAGCGGTACCAAGTGGAATATAGTCATGAACAACACCAACCCAGCAGTGGCCATGGCAGGTGGTGGTTACGGCCGCGACTGGTGGTACGATGTGTATCCTAACGTATTGTATTACGGGGTTGCAGCTCTGTTCCCAAAGGTCGAAAACACAACGTTTATACAGCGTTCAATAGCTGATCAGTTCTGCAAAGCCGACTCCGTATTAAAAGGAAACTATAATTATTCCTACTTCGATTACGCACAAATGAAAGGAATAGTCAACAACGTTCCAAAGCAGCAGGATGCAGCAGGCGGTCACGCCTGGGTGCTGTATTCAGCTTATTGCAAATTCGGCGATGAGCGGTATCTCAACAGTGCTAAAAGTGCAACCGAAGCTTTACTGAATCAGAAAGAAAGTCGTTTTTACGAAATCCTGCTCCCGTTTGGGGCTTATACAGCAGCCCGGCTAAATGCCGAACAAGGCACCAACTACGATGTAACAAAACTACTGAACTGGACTTTCGACGGCTGTCAGGATAAAGACGGGCGTTACGGATGGGGCGTAATTGCCGACAAATGGGGCGACTACGATGTGTCGGGCCTGCAGGGCAGCATCACCGATGGCGGTGGCTACGGTTTCTTTATGAATTCAGTAGCTATGGCATGGCCTCTGGTACCTATGGTAAAATATGAGCCACAGTATGCAAAAACTATAGGTAAATATATGCTCAACGCGGTGAATGCATCCCGCCTTTTTTATCCCGACCAGGTGGATAATGTACACCAATGGCTTCCTGAATTGAAAGACCTTACAAATGGAATCATTGGATACGAAGGCATACGCAAATTCGACGATTACAATAACCCAGCACTGAAAGGCATCACTCCTGTTTCTATCGGCGACGGCCCCAAATGGGTAAAAGGGCAACCCAAAGAATCCATGTTCAGTCTGTATAGTACCTCTATCGTTGGCGTATTCGGGGCTATAGTCAACACCACCGACGTGGATGGCATACTGGCACTCGATTGCAATGCTACCGACTTCTACGGCGAAAATAAATACCCGGTTTACCTTTATTATAACCCCTATCCGGAAGCTAAAACCGTTACCTGCACATCAGCAGTAAGCATCGATTTATTCGACCTGGTTTCGAAAAAATATTTTTCAAAAGGCGGCAGCGGAAATATAAGTATCAGCATACCGGCTGGTGAAGCCGTACTGCTGGTGGAACTTCCGGCAGGAACTCAGCTAAAGGCCGAAGGCTCGAAAGTGAAAGCCGGTAAGGTAGTAATAGCATACAAATAAGCTTGAAAGACCCAGTATTCAGAACTTTTTCAATACATAATATTATGAAACGACTTTTATTATTTATCCTGATTCTTTCAGCCTCACTACCGCTGTTTGCCCAGCATGTGGTCGAAGGAAGCGTTACGGATGCCAAAACAGGCGAAACCCTGATCGGCGTTACTATTCAGATTAAAGGAACCAGCACGGGTACCACCACCGACGTTAACGGGAAATACCGTTTGGCATCCGAACAGCTTACCCCTGCTTCTGTATTGATGTTTTCCTATATCGGATACACTAAAGCAGAAATGATTGCAGGTAGCCAGAAAATTATCGATATGCAACTTTCTACAGAGCAGGTTATGCTTGACGAACTTGTTGTGATTGGCTACGGTTCAGCCAAGAAACGCAACATATTGGGTGCGGTAACCAAAGTAAACAGCAAAGAGCTAACCATGCTGCCTGTATCAGGTGTTGCACAGGCGCTGCAAGGCAGAGCTGCAGGAGTGCAGGTTACGCAGAATACAGGTGCTCCCGGCGAAGGTGTCTCAGTGCGTATCCGTGGTGCCGGATCCATCAATTCGGGTAACGACCCTCTTTATATTGTCGACGGCATACCTACAGCCGATGCTCTTAAAATTCTTACTCCCGGCGACATCGAAAATATCTCTGTCCTCAAGGATGCTTCATCAGCTGCTATTTATGGCTCACGTGCCAATAACGGCGTAGTACTTATCACCACCAAAAAAGGTGTGAAAGGTAAAACCAAGGTTACCTATAGCGGACAGACCGGTTTTCAGAAAGCTACCAGGCTTACCAAAATGGTTAATACCAACGATTATATCACTGTGTACAACGAAGCCGCTGTTAACGATAACGCATATATGACTGGCGATGTGCCGCACCGCGACCTTATCACAACCGAAGATGCAGCCGGTTTCGCTAACGTGAATTATGTAAAGGAACTTTTTCAGACTGCTCCGGTCAATTCACATGAAATCTCTTTATCAGGAGGTAACGAAACGACAAACTACCTGCTTTCCACTTCCTATTTTAACCAGAAAGGCATTATCGCAGGATCCGGCTATACCCGCGGAACAGCCCGACTCGATGTAAATACCGAAGCCAGTAAATGGCTTACCGTTGGAATAAGTATGCTGGTTGGAATTTCGGGCAACGATATTATCGGAAGCTCAGGCGACGGTGCAGGCGGCAACGGAGGCAGTGTGATACGCTATGCATTTTTCCGCAACCCGGCAATCCCGATACGCTTCGATGACGGCACTTTCGTGGATCGGCCGGCCGAATACTTCGGGCGACAGGTGTTCGACTCGTTCCTTGGCGATGGATACAGCCCTATCGGCATGACTGCACATAACGACTATAAAATAAAAGACGACAACTACCTTGGCAAAGCCTTTTTCGTTGCAAAAATTACCGAAAAGCTTAAATTTACAACAAACCTCGGCCTCGATTACCGTAACTCCTTCAGCCGCCGCTTCACGCCTACCTGGGGTACCCTCGACCGTATAAATGCAAAAAACGGTTTAAGCATCGGCAGCGAACGTATTGCTAACCTTACGGTAAATAACGTGCTTAATTACGATACCAAATTCGGCGAATCGCATACTTTTTCGGCTATGGCAGGGTTCGAAGCCATTAAAAACAGCGGAAAAGGACTTTATGCCAGCGATATGGATTTCCCTATCGAGCAGAAAGAACTTATCTATATCGGTAACGGCCTCGGGATTAAAATTAGCAGCCAGAATGAATATGCATCAACATTGGCTTCCTTTTTCGGAAGACTTAACTATGATTTCAAAGAAAAATACTACGTTTCGGGGACACTGCGCCGCGACGGATCATCCAGATTTACAGGCGATAATAAATGGGGCACCTTCTATTCACTGTCAGCCGGATGGGTGATGAAACAGGAAAACTTCCTGAAAGATGTTTCCTGGCTTACAAACCTCAAATTCCGCGCAGGATACGGAGCCATCGGTAACCAGGATATTGGCCTGTATGCCTACAGCGACAGGATTTCACCATACTATAATTATGCATTTGGTGGGATAACCAACAGCGGCTACGCACAATCGGCTCTCGGAAACACCAATCTGAAATGGGAAACCAGTCACCAGTATAATGCCGGTATTGATGCCGAATTATACAAAGGAGCTTTTGCTTTTTCCCTCGACTATTACTATAAGGTTACCGACGATATGCTGGTTGGAGCACCAAACCCTCCTTCAACAGGGTATGCCCAGGCTTCCTGGATCAACAGCGGCTCAGTGCTGAATACAGGTGTTGAACTGGAAGCTATTTATCGGAAAACGCTTTCCAAATGGGGCTATTCCGTTGGCGGAAACCTGGCCTTTGTTCACAACGAAGTTCTCAAATTAGATGCTCCGCTCTACGGCGGAAGAGTTGAAAACGGTATTGATGCTACTCAAACAGAAGTAGGCCAGCCTATAGGCTCATTCTTCCTGCTCGAAATGGACGGCATTTTCCAGAATGAAACTGAGATTCTGCTTTCTGCATCCCAGAAATCACTGGGTGGCCAGCCAAAACCCGGCGACGTTAAATACAAAGATCAGAACGGCGATGGATACATTAACGATAAAGACCGTGTTCACCTCGGCAGCTCCATCCCGAAATTGACCGCCGGAATCAACTTTGCAGCAAATTATAAAAACTTCGATCTGAGCCTGTTCTTCCAGGGCACCTACGGCAACATGATCTACTCACAGGTAAACCAGGATATCGAAGGCTTCTACCGCGGGTTTACCGTTACCCAGCGCTACTTCGATCAGCGGTGGACCGGCGAAGGGACCTCGAACACACAACCCAGGGCATCATGGACATCCAAATCAAATAATGCCACTCCTTCATCTCGATTCCTTGAAGATGGGTCGTACATCAGGCTTAAAAATATGCAGCTGGGGTATACTTTACCTGCTGCCACTCTGAAATTTATTGGTCTGTCGAAAACAAGAGTTTATGTTTCGGGTACCAACCTGCTCACATTTACAAAATATTCGGGCCTTGACCCGGAAATGACAGTAAGCGACAACTCCAAAACCGAAGGTGACCGTTCCGCCGGTATCGACTGGGGAACCTATCCTTCAGCAATGACAATTATGCTGGGAATCGACATCACTTTTTAATCACAAAGGACTATGAAAAGGTATATAAACAAGATTTCAGATATTTTCAGGCTTCCGTTGCTCAATGGTAATGCAAGGGCAAAAAAAAGCATGAAATCCTTAATGGTTTTAGCACTCCTGGGGCTTTTAGTCACCGTCCCCAGTGCCTGTACCCAGTTTCTGACCGAAGACCTTAAGGGCAGTTTTTCGACTGATACATATTATCAGAACGACAAACAAGCGCTCCAGGCTATCAATGGTACCTATAATGCCATGTCCTTCACCAACTCCGATAACGAAATATGGGTGTTTGGCGATGTGGCTTCCGACGATGCCGTTAAAGGAGGCAACCCGGGTGACCAGGCTGAAATAACCTATATTGATGAATTTACTCCAAACTCAACCAATGGGATCATTATCAATTACTGGAAATTTGCTTACGAAATAATTGCCCGTGCCAATAATGTGATTGCAAATGTCCCCTCTATTCCAATGGATGAGGCATTGAAAAACAGGATAGTCGGCGAAGCAAAATTTATCCGTGCCTACAGCTATTTTAACCTGGTGAATGTTTTCGGCAAAGTTCCCCTGAAATTGCTTCCACAACTTACCCAGGGAACCATACATGTGCCGCTGAGCGAAGTGTCTGTTATTTACCAGCAGATTGAGACCGACTTAACTGATGCTGCTGCTGTGCTTCCGGTGTCGTACACTTCGGCAGATATAGGCCGGGCCACCCGTGGTGCTGCACTGGCCATGCTTGGAAAAGCAAGTCTCTATCAACAAAAATGGTCAGCTGCCATTAGCTATTTCCAACAGCTTGATGCCCTGGGCATATACCGTCTGTTGCCAAAGTTTGCCGACAACTTCAGCCTGGCACACGAAAACAGCAGCGAGTCTGTATTTGAAATACAACAGCTTATGAACCAGAATCCCGGCACCGGAAACGGGTTAAACCAATGGTTTGCTCCTGCCTCCGAAGGAGGATATTATTTCAATGCACCTACACAATTCCTGGTTGATGCTTTCGAAAAAAGCACCACCGGTGAAGTTGACCCCCGCCTCGATGCTTCCATCGGCCGTGCCGGACAGCCCTGGCTCAACAACGATATTTTCAATGCTTCCTGGTCGCCAACCGGATTCCTGACAAAGAAACACCAGCAGCCGCTTTCGGAAGTTTCCTCATCCCTCAAAGGCGATGGCGACCTCAACTACATTTACCTTCGCTATGCCGATATCCTGCTTATGAAGGCTGAAGCTTTTAACGAAAATGGAAATGCCGACTCTGCCAGAGCGAACCTTAACAAAGTGCGTGAACGTGCCAGGGCAAGTTTTAACGGAACTCCGCCTGCCGACCTGCTTGCCAATGTCACTACCCTCGACAGAAACCAACTCGCCACCACTATTCAAAAAGAACGAAGAGTTGAACTGGCCCAGGAATTTCACCGCTATTTCGATCTTATGCGCTGGGGCAAAACTGTTGCCGAAACAGCACTTGGACCCGACTTCCACTACGAAACAAACCGGTATTTCCCAATACCCCAGAAAGAGATAGATGCAAATCAGGCTATAAATCCTTAAATCCAATCAAATCAATCAATTTCAAACTAAATCCCAAAAATTAAAAAAAATGAAAAACCTCATGAGATTACAAATGTTGCTGCTGGTACTTCTTGTAAGTTCAGCAATGATCCTCGGATCATGTAAAAAAGATGACGAAATTGTTGAAGGCGACAAAACAGCCCTCACAGCTTTGATTGCAACAGCCGATGCGCTTGCAACTGCTGCAAATGCAAATGACTATCCACAGGCCGACATCGATGCTTACAAAACCACCCTGGCAACAGTAAAAACCGCTGCTGCTACTTCCCTTACACAGGCTCAGATCGACAACCTGGTAATTCAGTTAACCGAAGCTATGGCTACCCTGGATTCGAAAGCGTATGGTTTTATTGATGAAGCTATGTACCTGAATGCCGGCTGGCACTTCGACGAAGGAACCGGAACAACAGCTACAGCATATTCAACCGTAAAACACGTTGCTACCTTCTTCACGGGTAACTCAGTTATTATGGGTACCGATGCAAAGGCACCAACATGGGTTGCCGGTGTAAAAGGTGGAAAAGCTGTTTACCTGGCTGGTGGAGCTCACCTTGAAGTTCCTTATACAACAGCCTTCCTGCCTGCTAATCTGACCCTTTCGGTCTGGATTAAAACAGACGAACTGTATGAAAACAACTATATCGTTTCACAAAACTACTGGAATGGCTATAAACTGCAGACCCAGGGTGGTGGAAAACCATTCTTTACTTTCAAAAAAGTAGATGGAGGTATTGTTGATGCTGATAATGAAACTGATAACTCTATCAAAGCAAATCAGTGGATTCATGTTGTGGTTTCCGTTAACGGAACTACTAAAGAGCTGAAATTCTATGTAAACGGTTCACTTACCAAAACATGGACCGAAGCTAACAAAGGAATCGGACCACTTACACAAACCCTTACAGCTCCAGATCCTCAGCCGTTCATCATTGGTTGCGTAGCTACCGATGCCGAACTTGCTGCTAATTTTATGGCCTGGACAACAAAGGATAACTTTGGCTACTTCAAAGGTGCCATCGACGAATTGAAAGTATACAATATCGCTTTGTCCGACGGACAGGTTTCAAAACTTTACAACGACGAAAAGCCTTAATTGATTGGTTTGGTTTAATTGCTGATTAGTGTTTGGGTAAGGCTCAATGTTTCCTGCAAATTATTTGCAGGACATTGGGCCTCCCTTATTTAAGTATCTGCACACCCGCAGGGGTGTCTGACACTTAAAAAATTAGATTAGAAATAATTTTGTCACCCACCCGATCCAGGCAAAATATAACCAAGGTAATTGTTACTTTTGGGAAAGCCCTTTTAAGTGTCTGCACACCCGAAGGGGTGTCTGACACTTAAGATTACCACCTCATCCCTTGCACCAAGCCCGAAATAACACCGAATAATCGCAAAACAAAATGAAACTCGCTTTTATCAATTTTGTTCTCAGCATCCTTTCCCTGACGGGTTTCGCTCAAACCGGGCAGCTTTCCATTCCACGCATCAGCCAGATGCCTGACCTACCTGCCCCTTTGCTTATCAGGGATTGGAAAACTGTAGCCCACGATTACGACAGCTATGTTTTTAACCTGGATAAAACAGGGCAGTATCTGCCTTTGTCGCGGCTGGGAACAGCAGGGCAATTCAATTATCCGGGCAATATACCTTTATTTCTTGATTCGTATGTGGGGGCTGATGATCACCTCAACCAGGCTGAAGCAATCAATATTATGCCCGCTATCATCGGTGCTTCGCTTACCGGTATTGACAAAAGTAACCAGAACGGCACAAACTGGGTGGCAAAGGCCAAAGATTTTTTTAATCTGAATAATGCGCAGAATGTTTACCTGAATAACTATTCGACCACATCAGGCAACGACTGGTGGTACGATGTGATGCCCAATGTATATTTTTATCAGCTGCGTTCATTATATCCCGCTGCTGCTCCTGAATTTAACAACCAGTTTACTACTGTTGCCGATCGTTGGCTTTATTGTATCAGTCAACTGGGTGGAAGCACCACCCCCTGGACAAATCCATATATGAATTACCGCGCTTTTAACCTTTCTACAGGTCTGCCTCTTACTACCGGGGTACCTGAGCCGGAAGCAGCCGGAAGTATCGCATGGCTACTGTATAATGCATATAAGGAAACAGGTAACAGGAAATATTTCGAAGGAGCCCAGCTTGGAATGGACTTTCTCGCCGGCTTCGGATCAAATCCGTCGTATGAACTGCAGCTGTCTTACGGAACCATAGCAGCTGCCCGCATGAATGCTGTTGAAGGCTCAAATTACCCACTGCAGAAATTACTCGACTGGTGTTTCAACAGGGGTAACCTTAGAGGATGGGGTTCCATTGTTGGTACCTGGGGTGGTTACGATGTGTCGGGCCTTATTGGCGAAGCCAACGATTCAGGAAACGACTATGCCTTTGTTATGAACGGTTTCCAGCAGGTTGCCGCTCTGGCACCACTTCCAAAATACGACAAGCGTTACGCCCGGGCCTTAGCCAAATGGATTCTGAATATCACTAATGCAAGCAGGCTCTTTTACTGGAATGCCCTTCCTCAGTCGCAGCAGGATTCCTATGCCTGGGCTTCAGCAAACGATCCGACTGCCTGTATTCCCCATGAATCGATGAAACAACTCTGGCTGGGAAAAACACCCTTTGCCACCGGCGATGC
>CAIJPI010000073.1 GCA_903822525.1 uncultured Bacteroidales bacterium
ACAGATTTAAGGGAATAGAACAAGGATGACACAGATTTAAGGGAATAGAACACGGATGACACAGATTTAAAGGATTTACACGGATTTCTTTTTTCTTTATCAGCGTTAATCTGCACCATCTGCGTTATCTGCGTTCCATTAAAAAGGAATAGAACAAGGATGACACAGATGTAAAGGATTTACACGGATCTTTGTCTTTATCAGCGTTAATCTGCACTATCCGCGTTATCTGCGTTCAATTAAAGATTTGTGTTTCGGAGTTAGAGCGACCTGCCTTTTTCGAGCAGTGCCTCGTTAGCTTTTTTAAGTTCTAATTCGAGTATTTTAGCCTTTGTTATATCACTGAAAGTCATAACCAGCCCGTCTATACGGTCGTCGAGGGTGCGGTAGGGCATAATCCTGACTTTAAACCAACGTTTATCATTTGTTGATATTTCTGTTTCGATAGAAGTCAGATTTTTGATAACGCGCCTAGCATCATTGTCGATTTCGGGGTATTGCAAATCGCTTACCAGGTCGGTAAAAGGCCTGCCCACATCGGCCTCGCGGAGTTTAAATATACGGGTTACCTGTTCGGTATACCTGCGTATATTCAGCTCCTTGTCGAGGAAAAGGGTAGCAATTTCGATACTGTTAAGCAGGTTTTTCATATCGTCGCTGGCCCTTACATAGTCGTGGACTTTGCTTTGCAGTTCCACATTTACGGTTTGCAGCTCTTCGTTCAGGCTCTGCATTTCTTCTTTCGAAGTAGTGAGTTCCTCGTTGGTCGACTGCAGTTCTTCGTTGGTCGACTGCAGTTCTTCGTTGGTCGACTTGAGTTCTTCCTGCGAAGTCTGCATTTCTTCGCGCGAACTTTGTAGTTCCTCGTAGCTGCGCTGGAGCTCAATTTCAAGCGCTTTCTGCTTGCTGCTCAAATTTCGATTGCCTGATTTTGAATCGTTTGTTTCCATATCAACCACTAAAGGAACATCGACAAACACGAACATGATCATTCCTCTGATGGGCTCGGGATTTTCGATACGCTGAATAGTAACATCAATAAACTGTGTACCTCCGTTGGTGCCTACCTTTATCTGGCGTATTACCAACGGATCAAAGTTTTGCAATACTTTACGGAAAGCGCCCGGCAATATTTCGCGCAGTCCTTCGCGCGCCATGACATGGATATTCCAGTTTGCCTTACCTGCCACCGGCTCAAGATATTTGCCGGTACGGCCCGTAATATATATAATATCGCCTTTGTCGTTTACCAGCACGCTGGCAGGAGCAAAGTGCTGCAGCAGTATATGGTCGGCAAGGCTCTGAATGTTATCGACCACTTTGGCAGGTATTACTTTGGCAGGGGCAAATCCCTTGCTGCGGTAAAATGAACTTGGAAAGTCGATAAGTTCGGGCGCCAGCACCGAGGCTGTTCGTTTAAAGATTTTCATTTTGGCATCCACATCCTTGAACCCTTCGTTGCGGGGGCCCAGGCTTTCGGCAGTACCCAGCACCATAATGCCTCCGAGGTTGAGGCTGTAATTAAACAGCACCATCAGTTTTTTCTGCAATTCAGGTTCCATGTATATAAGCATGTTCCGGCAGGTCAGTATATCGAGCTTGGTAAACGGGGGATCCTTAATCACATTCTGCGGGGCAAAAACTACCATTTCGCGGATGGCATTATTTACACGGTAGCCGTCAGCTTCGGGGCTAAAAAACCGGCTCAGCCGCTCAGGCGAAACATCGGCTACAATATTTTTTGAAAAAACGCCTTTGCGGGCTTTTTCAATGGCATCGGAGTCGAGGTCGGTAGCAAATATCTGCAGGCTGACATTCTTATATTTTTGTATTTCCGCTAACGCTTCTTTAAAAATAATGGCTAAGGTATATGCTTCTTCACCGGTGGAGCAGCCTGTTACCCAGGCACGCATCACATACCCGTCGGGGACCTCTTTGAGCATACCGGGAAGCACCTTTTCTTTAAGCGTCTCCCATATAACAGCATCGCGGAAAAAACTGGTGACGCCTATCAGCAGCTCTTTGAAAAGGATTTCGACTTCTTTAGGGTTTTCCTGCAGAAAACGGACATAGGTATTAATTTTTTCGATCTGGTGTATGCCTTTGCGCCTTTCGATACGACGGAATAAAGTGTTTTTCTTATACAACGAAAAGTCATGGCCCGAATGTTCGCGCAGCAATATGATAATTTTATCGAGGTTACTTTTGTTTTTGATCTCTAGATCGTGATCTATTTTAACTACCGGAAGGAACTTGAGATAAGCAATCAGCTTGGCAGGCAGTTCTTCGGCCGGGGCAACAATATCGGCAATTACAGCATCGACTGCACTGCGGGGCATGCCATCGAATTTTGCCGACGATGGGTCTTGCACCAGCACAATGCCGTTTTTTTCTTTTATGGCTTTCATCCCCAGGCTTCCATCGGAACCCATGCCCGAAAGAATCACCCCTATGCTTTTGTCCTGCCTGTCTTCGGCTAACGAGCGGAAGAAAATATCGATGGGCAGGCGCAGTCCGCGTGATTCGACCGGATCGAACAGATGAAGCGAACCATTCAACATCGACATACTCTTGTTGGGCGGAATTACATAAACACAGTTAGGCTTTACTTTAAGCTGATCGGTTGCCTGCAGCACTTTCATTGTGGTGATGCGTTGCAGCAACTCAGGCATAATGCCAACATGGTTCGGGTCGAGGTGCTGTATAACCACAAATCCCATTCCGTTATCCTTTGGCATATTTTCAAAAAACTGCTCCAGGGCTTCAAGCCCGCCTGCCGATGCTCCTATGCCGATTATAGGAAACTGTGTTTTGCCGTTTTGTGAAGATGGTTGTGCATTAGCTGGTGTTGCTGGGTTTAACTTTTTGATAGCCATGGGGATATGTTTTTGTGATTTCAATTTTGATGGAATACAGATTGTTTTGTAAAGTTAATAAAAAAAACAAGTAATGGGGATAAATTCGTTGAAATTCTGCAGCGCACTGTTGTTTAACAGATTCGGCACTGCCCTAGCAACTATTTGCCGACAATCCTTACCTTTGCCCGTAATTTAATTGTCATAATGTCAAAATTTAAGGCTACTGCCATTGTTGCATTCACATTGTTTATACTCCTGTCGGGATTTCAATCCGCAGAAGCACAGCGTTTGCGGATCCGCATTGTGTCAGCCGGCGCGCTGATGCATGCCTCCAATATGCCTGATATTGTGAAAGTGACCGGGAAGCCGGTTTTCGAACACGAAGGCGCTTACCTGTATTGCGACAGCGCCCTGATGAATGAAGTGGAAAACAATATGGATTGCTATGGCCATGTACGCATTAAATCGAGCGACACCCTGAACCTGTATGGCAAATTCCTGCATTACGACGGCAACAGTAAAATTGCCACGGTTCGCGACGATGTGAAACTGGTGGATAAGCAAACCACCCTCACTACCAATTTTATGGTCTTCGACCGTAATACCGGCGTGGCAAATTACACTTCGGGAGGCAAAATGGTAAACGAAGACAATGTGCTTACCAGCCGCAGGTGTTTTTATTATACCAACCAGAAAATGATGTATTTCAGGGACGATGTGGTGCTTACCAATCCCGACTACAAAATAAATTGCGACACCCTGAAATACAATACGGTTTCACGTATTTCGTATTTCCTGGGGCCAACCATACTCAAAGGCAAGGATAATTACATGTACTGCGAGGATGGCGAATACAACCGCCTGACCAGCAAATCGCGCTTCAGCAAAAATGCCTTGCTGGTGGATGATACACGCCGCTTAACAGGCGACAGCCTGTATTACGACGAAAAGCAGAAATACGGGAAAGCAGTCAGTCATGTAGTAATGACCGATACCCTTCAGCATGTGGTTATCAAAGGCAACTATGCCGAATACTGGCGCAGCCAGGGCTATACCCTTATTACCAGGGAAGCGGTAGCCATTATGGGCGA
This sequence comes from uncultured Bacteroidales bacterium, assembly GCA_903822525.1. Taxonomy (GTDB): domain Bacteria; phylum Bacteroidota; class Bacteroidia; order Bacteroidales; family UBA4417; genus UBA4417. The sequence continues at coordinate 3,950 of CAIJPI010000073.1, forward strand.
TAAAAAAGATACACTTTACCTCCATGCCGACACGCTCAGGGCAACATTCGATACCACCAGCAACCAAACCAAAGAGTTGTTCGCCTACCACAACACCCGGTTTTACCGTAAGGATATACAGGGTATTTGCGATTCGCTGCAATACAGTTTTGCCGATTCGCTTATCAGCATGTACAGGATTCCGGTGTTATGGGCCGACCAGAATCAGCTGACTGCCGATACTATAAAAATACTGACGGGTAAAAACAGTATCAGGCAGATATACATGTACAGCACGGCGTTTATTGTATCGAAGGATACAACCGGGACCTACAACCAGATCAGGGGTAAAAATATGATCGGCCATTTTGTAAATAACGAACTCTCGAGCATTGATGTAAACGGCAATGCCGAAACGGTGTACTATGTGCGCGAAGACGATAAAACACTCATTGGCGTTAACAAGGCGGCAGGAAGCCGTATGAGGCTTTATGTTGCCGACAGTAAGATAAACAGGATTGTATATTTTGACAAACCGGCAGGCAATATGTTCCCGGATAAGGAAGTTCCGGCTGACCAGCGATTGCTGAAAGGCTTCAACTGGCGTTATATCAGCAGGCCGTTGCACCGGAATGATATTTTCAGGAATTCAGCCACCCCGGCCGAAAAGCCAAAGAAAGAAGGGGAATAACGAAGCGGATTTAAATTTCCGGATCACTGTTGTCGGGTAAAAATGACATTTCGTCCCTGACGGGACTTATACTAATTATTAATTGTCTTTCTACCAATATATTGTCCCTAACGGGACAGTCCGGGAGATTATTTGCGCAAGCAAATAGCTGTTGGCAGAAAGTTATTGGTTAAATTTAAAAAAAGTCCCGTCAGGGAAGATATGATTTTTCAGAACAACAAAGGTGCTTAGAGTCTGTCTGAATTTTAAATTTTGGTGCTTTAATAAGTCAATCTCTCTATTTACTGTCAGGCTGAGAAGCC
>CAIJPI010000074.1 GCA_903822525.1 uncultured Bacteroidales bacterium
ATTTTTGACGCTATACGCAGTATTTTCAAATTACATGGTTACCTGCCTATTGAAACGCCTGCTATGGAAAACCTGAGCACATTAATGGGCAAATATGGTGAGGAAGGCGATAAATTGCTTTTTAAAATTCTGAACTCAGGCAATTACCTTTCGGATGTCCCTGATGACGTTTATACAGGGAAAGAAACCGGGAAGATGCTTAAACATATTTCGGAAAAAGGATTACGGTATGATCTAACAGTGCCATTTGCACGTTTCGTAGTGCAACATGCCAACGAAATCACCTTCCCTTTCAAACGCTACCAGATTCAACCTGTATGGCGTGCCGACCGGCCACAGAAAGGACGTTACCGCGAGTTTTACCAATGCGATGTGGATGTGATAGGAAGCGATTCGCTGCTGTATGAAGTTGAAATGGTTACCATTGCTGCTGAAATATTCAAAAAACTGGGTATTAGCATCACCATTCTGATGAATAACCGTAAAATCCTTTCAGGAATTGCTGAAGTAATAGGTGAATCAGCCCGGATTACCGATATTACCGTGGCCATTGATAAACTCGATAAAATTGGAGCTGAAGGCGTAAATAAAGAACTGGTCGAAAAAGGACTAAGCACTGAAACCATTGCCAGACTGCAGCCGATATTATCACTTCAGGGAAGCAGCACCGAAAAACTCGATCAGCTGAAGCTGATATTGTCAGCTTCCGAAACCGGCTTGAAGGGTATTGAAGAAATGCAGGCTATTTTCAATTTTATTGCAGCACTTCAGCCGGAAGCAAACATTGAAATTGACCTTACGCTTGCCCGTGGATTGAATTACTATACGGGTGCCATTATTGAAATAAAAGCAAACGATGTGCAGATGGGAAGCATTAGTGGTGGCGGCCGATACGATGACCTTACAGGTATATTCGGACTCAAAGGCATGTCAGGAATCGGTATCTCCTTTGGTGCCGACCGGATTTATGATGTGATGAATGAATTGAAACTTTTCCCAGCCGATACCGAACAGGCAACAACCGTTTTGCTCGTTAACTTCGGAGGCAACGAAGAAATGGTAAGTTTGAAATTGCTGAAAACACTTCATTCAGCCGGAATTTCAGCCGAAATATACCCTGAACCAGTGAAAATGAAAAAACAATTCAGCTATGCCGACAATAAGAAAATACCTTACACCATTATTATTGGTTCCGATGAGGCAGCTTCCGGCATTTACCAGTTGAAAAATATGCTCACAGGGGAACAGGAAAAGCTATCAACTGAAGAGATTATTGAAAAACTGAAGTGAGATAACTGATGAACCAGAAATTTTATTTAGCTCCAGTTAAATCCTATTTGTAGGATCATCCTTCTCTTTCTGAAAATCATTTTATCACAGCAAGTGATATTTATTTACATTTGCTTCACATTTTGAAACCTGGTTTTCATGCATTGGAATTTATATTTCCTTATTCAGATAAACAGAACCTGCCTTTAAGTGCCGTATTAAAGGCCGTGTTTTAAAATTTCCCTCCCATTTTATATTTCTACCATTCCACCTTCATGAGGTGTAAATACCCGTACACGCAATTATGGCAAACCAAACCCTTTTTATAACCCCTGCTCCTATTTCATTTGAGCAGATTGAAAACATGCTTGCCCCCGAAACCCAACTTGCCTTATCTACTGAGTCCATTGCCAACATTGAAAAATGCCGCAACTACCTCGACCATAAAATTGAAACCCATCAGGATCCTATTTATGGCATCACAACTGGTTTTGGATCGCTATGCAACCGTACTATATCAAATGACGATCTCTCGCAGTTACAGGTAAACCTGGTTATTTCGCATGCCTGCGGAATAGGGCCAGTTGTTGAACCCGACATAGTACGCTTGATGCTTATTCTTAAAGCATACGCTTTGTCACTGGGCAACTCGGGGGTTCAAACGGAAACTGTTCAGCGTTTGCTCGACCTGTACAATAATAATATTCTGCCTGAAGTCAGGCAGCTGGGGTCACTAGGTGCATCAGGTGACCTTGCACCCCTGGCACACCTTGTATTACCGCTTCTTGGAACAGGAAATGTTTTATACGCGAATAAATTGCAGCCGGCCAAAGAAGTGTTAAAAAAACACATGCTAACGCCTGTTGCTCTGAAGTCGAAAGAAGGCCTTGCCTTGCTGAATGGCACTCAATTTATGAGCGCTCATGGAGTACTGGTGCTGCTTAAGGCATTTAAACTTCTCAGGTTGGCCGATATCACAAGTTCCATATCTCTCGAAGCTTTTAACGGCCGCATCGAACCTTTCCACAGTCTGATTCATCAAATCAGGCCTCATCCGGGCCAGATTGAAACAGCGCGAAATATCCGTGCCATTTTACAGGGAAGTCAGCTCATTGAAAATTCAGGAAAAGCCGTTCAGGATCCTTATTCGTTCAGGTGTATTCCGCAAGTGCATGGTGCTGCGAAGGATACTGTGAATTACGCGGCAGAGGTTATTCTTCGCGAAATAAATTCCGTTACCGATAATCCTACCATTTTCCCTGACGAGGACCTCATCCTATCAGGAGGGAATTTTCATGGCGAACCTCTTGCATTTGTCCTTGACTTTATATCGATAGCTCTTGCCGAACTTGGCAACATAGCCGAACGCCGGCTTTACAGGCTTATTGCCGGACAGCGTGGCTTGCCCGAATTCCTGGCTGCGTCACCCGGCTTAAATTCAGGCTTTATGATTCCTCAGTATGCAGCAGCCTCGGTGGTAAGCCAAAACAAACAGCTCTGCACCCCTTCGTCGGTCGACAGCATTACCTCGTCCAATGAGCAGGAAGACCATGTAAGTATGGGTGCCAATGCTGCAACCAAAGCCCTGCGTGTTGTGCGGAATGTAGAAAATATCCTGGCTATCGAACTTATGGCCGCCTGCCAGGCACTCGAATTCAGGGGGATTTCTAAAACTTCTCCTTTCCTGCAGTCCATTATTAATGATTACCGGCAAACAGTCCCTTTTGTTGAAAAAGACGTGCTTATGTATGAACTTATCGACCATTCCCTTGATTTTATCCATAATCACCATTTCCATCTTCCGGGATAACTCACTTAAACAGCACTTTTGCAGGAATAAAATCATGCAATACAAATTTGTAACAGGTAAAAGATTTTTTCATTAGGTTTGCTGTGTGAATCAGAATTCCGATAAATGAAAGCAAGAGCTCAGGTCAGCAAATTTTTTCGCCTGACACACTGCAACTTCCGGCTAACTATTTCACTCTCATACTACTAATACACTCCATAAACCTTTCACCCTTCAGCAACACTGGCCAAAGCTCTTCAATATGATATATCTACCCCTTGAACCTTTGAACCCTTGAACCTTTGAACCTTTTAATTTTTTAACCCCTGAGGCACAGAGAACACAAAGAAACACTGAGAGGTAGCGAGGGAGTGAGGGAGAGAGTGGGCGACTGTAGACTGCACGATTTTGATCCCTAACCCCTAAATCCTAACCCCTAAACCCTTGAACCCTTGAACCCTTGAACCCTTGAACCTTTGAACCTTTGAACCCTTGAACCCTTGACCCCGAAATCCGAAATCCGAAATCCGAAATCCCCAATCCCCAATCCTCAATCCCCAATCCCCAATTTTAAATAAAAATCTATTCTTCTCACACAAGATAACCCCCATTCCAAAATGACACTAATTATCTCAGGCCAGGGCCTGACTATCGAAAACGTCGTAAATGTTGCACGTAATAACCAGAAAGTTGAATTGCATCCTGAAGCAATGAAACGTATTGTTGCCTGCCGTGCCATGCTCGAAAGGAAGATTGATGCTCACGAAATCATGTATGGTGTCAATACCGGGATAGGCGAGTTTTCGGAGGTTGTGCTGAATGATGACCAGGTAAAAGATTTCCAGAAATACCTGATCTATAACCATGCTGCTGGAATTGGCGACCCCATGCCTTTGGAATATGTCAGAGGAGCTATGCTGGGCCGCATAAATGTACATGCCCATGGTAATTCGGGATGCAGACCTGAAATCACACAAACATTGGTCGAAATGCTAAATAAAGGCGTTACGCCTTTTGTTTGCCAGAAAGGTTCGGTGGGTGCCTGCGGCGATCTGGCTCCCATGTCGCAGATTGCACTGCTATTGATGGGCGAAGGGAAAGCTTATTATAAAGGAGAATTACTCGAAGGACAGCAAGCCATGGATGCGGCAGGTATTGCAGCTCCGGGTCTTATGGCCCGCGACGGGCTTGCAACTATTAACGGCTCTAATGTGCTCACAGCTATGAGTGCCCTTTTTCTGGTCGATGCCAACAACTTTCTGAAACAGGCCGAAATAGCCGCTGCCATGTCGCTCGAAGCACTTAAAGCCAATATGAAGCCTTACGAGTCGAGAATTCATGAAGTACGCGGTTTTGCAGGCGCCATCAGAAGTGCCGAAGCCATACGGAAAATGGTTGACGGCGGCGACCTCTCCGAAGGAAAAGTAAAATGTAAGGTACAGGATGCATATAGCATGCGTTCAACACCACAGGTTATAGGAGCTGCTCACGATGCACTTAAATATGCTAGGTCGCAGGTTGAAATTGAACTGAACGGCGTTGGCGATAACCCGATTTTCTTCCCCGAAGAGAATATGCAGCTTTCGGGAGCAAATTTCCAGGGCTCACCCGTATCGGTCCCTATGGATATGGCCGGAATGGTGATCACCATGGTATGTGTACTGAGCGAACGAAGGATGAACCGCCTTAACAACCCTGCACTTAGCGTTGGATTGCCTGCATTCCTTACCAAAGGAGCCGGCATGTTTTCAGGACTGATGTTGAGCCAGTATACTGCTGATATGCAGATAGTCGAACAACGCATACTTTCAGCGCCTGCCTGTATACAGTCGATCCCTGCTGCCGCCGACCAGGAAGATTTTGTAAGCATGGGCATGAATACGGCTATTAAAAACTTCCAGATCATGGACAATGCCTATGGAATATTAGGCATCGAACTGATGGCTGCCGCCCAGGCACTCGATTTCAGGGAGTATTCATTTGGCGCCGGGGTTACCAAAGCAAAAGAAGTAATCCGCCGGTATGTTGATTTCCTCGAAATTGACCGACCTTTGTACAACGACCACAATGCCATGAAAGCTTTAGTAAAATCGTGCGAAATACTTGATGAAGTGGAAAAAGTAACCGGACCGCTGGGTTAATGGTAAAAGTTAGTCCATAATCTGATTACACCCCAATACCAGCAATGCAAATCCACAACGCCTAAACCCTAACCCCCAACTCCTGAAAGAAATGGACGAACAAGAACAACCCTTAGCACCCAACCCGCTTGGTCCCAATATAATCTTACTGAAAATCCTCTGCGTTTTTACCTTTGTCGGAAGCGGATTAGGGCTGCTTTCATATGGGACTATAGGACTGATACATAGTTTCTTTTCCAGCAACCTGGCTTTAATCCCTGATGAACAAAACCGTGAGTTGATAGAGATGATGCTCTCGGCCGGTCGTTTATTCTTTTTCCTGAATGCTATTCTTTATGCTGTTTCCTTTGCCGGCGCTGTACTTTTATGGAAAATGAAAAAAATGGGGTTTCATCTCTATACTGCGTCCCAACTCCTTTTATTAATACTACCATTGGCCTATATTAAAGGATTCCCGATGCCCGGAACAAACATTTTCCTGTCGGTGGTTTTTATCTGGGGGTACAGCGGATTTTTGAAATATATGAAATAAGCCAGTCAGGGAAATCATATCTCTTCAGACTCGTATACAGATTAAGTAATTTGTCCTGTATAAACTGAATTCTGGTTTCGGAATTTATCCGAAGAAAGAATCACCTTGCAAATAATAATTAACAAACCTGAATAATCTGGATTGTGATATACATTATTATACAAATGATGCAAATACTCACAAAATGCTAAAAGAATAAAAAAAACAGAAAATGTTATAGGTATTAAGAAATTATTACTTTTACTGTTTGGTTACATTTACTATTCTCTATCCAGCCCTGACTCACTAAAAAACGCTATTTCAGCAATTTGCGTCTGTTTTCAGATACAACACATTTATTTTTCACCATGTAAAATCTATCTGGTATAGAAAAATAACAGGAAATATGCAGCTTCTTTTACGGATTCTTCTGTTTTTTTTGTTAAATTTGGAGAAAAAAAGATTTGATGCAGAGAATTTGTTGAAAATTATCGACACTAATACCTATAGCGCCTATGAAACAAAACAGAATGCATAAAATAAATAATTAACCAATTAATCAATCAAACACTAACTAACCAAATCAATTAACCTATGAGAAAACTAAGTTTTTTGCTGGTATTGCTGCTGCTCACAGCTATGCAGGTACTGGCACAACGAACCATCACGGGTAAAGTTACCAGCGCCGAAGACGGGGGAGGAATTCCCGGCGTTACTGTTCTTGTTAAAGGAACCAGTAATGGTGTTTTAACTGACCTTGACGGAAAGTACAGCATCAGCGTTCCTAAGACTGCTACCGCTTTGCAATTTTCATTTATCGGTATGCAAAAACAGGAAATCGTACTCACTGCATCAAATTCATTGGATGTGGTTATGCAAAGTGAAGCAACAAAAATTGAAGGTGTTGTTGTAACTGCTCTCGGTATTTCACGTGACAAAAAGTCACTTGGATATTCCGTTCAGGATGTAAAAGGTGAAGATCTTGCCAAAGCAAGGGAAGCTAACGTTATCAACTCCCTGACAGGTAAAGTAGCCGGTGTTCAAATTACCAATTCATCAGGAGCTGTTGGAGCTTCATCACGTATTGTACTCCGTGGTGTTACTTCTCTGAGCGGTGATAACCAGCCATTATTTGTTGTCGATGGCGTTCCTATCGATAACCGTAACTTTGGTGCTACTGCAACCGACGGTGTAAACCGCGGTAGTGGAGCAGGTGATATCAACCCTGATGATATCGAAAGCGTATCCGTACTTAAAGGCCCTAATGCTGCGGCTCTTTACGGATCACGTGCTTCGAACGGGGTTATCATTATCACAACCAAAAAAGGCAAGATGGGTAAAGATAAAGGTGTTGGCATTGCATACAGCAATACTTCAACATTCGAAACCCCACTCCGTCTGCCAGATTATCAGAATGCATACGGCCAGGGCTCAGGAGGCCAGTTCAGTTATTTTGATGGCGCAAATGGCGGCACAAACGACGGAGTTGACGAAAGCTGGGGGCCTCAACTTGATGTAGGAACCAGTATTCCACAATGGGATTCACCGGTAGTTGAAGGCGTTCGCCAGCCAACACCTTGGATTTCACATCCTGACAATATCAAAAATTTCTTTAATGTAGGAACTGGCATTACTCATAATGTATCTATTGACGGTGGAAATGAAAACTCAAATTTCAGGGTTTCTTATACCAATTTCAACCAAAAAGGTATGGTTCCTAATACCGATTTCAAACGGAATACCTTCGCACTGAGCGCAGGTGGTAATGCCTCTAAAAATTTAAAAATTGAAGGCAATGCCAACTACATTCATTCCGCCAGCGACAACATGCCTGGTTATGGTTATGATGCTCAAAACGTTATGCAACAATTCATCTGGAGTGGCCGTCAGAACAATATTCCTGACCTGGAACAATATACAAATCCTGATGGAAGCAAACGTAACTGGAACTACAATTATCACAACAACCCATATTTCACGCTGAACGAAAACCTGAACACCCTGGATCGTGATCGTTTATATGGAAACAATAAAGTTACCTACAAATTCACCGAATATCTTACCGGTAGAGTAACTGTTGGTGTTGATAACTGGACAAACCATAACACCAGCCGTATCGCATATGGCGATATCGACAATAAATTTGGTTATTATGGAGAAGCAAAACAAACTTTCCGCGAAACCAACCAGGATTTCCTCTTAATGTTTAACAAAAAACTTACAGAAGATATCAACCTGAGTTTGAATGCCGGCGGAAACATGATGCAGTCGTATTATCAGACCAATACTGCTGAAGCTCCTGAATTAGCTGTTGAAGGTGTATACAATGTATCCAACTCCAAAGTTACCCAGAAAACTTCGAATTTTTTCAGCCAGAAACGGATCAACAGTTTGTATTTCAGCGGTCAGGCATCGTATAAAGCTCTATACTTAGACTTTACAGGCCGTAACGACTGGTCGAGCACATTACCTGTTGAAAATAACTCATACTTCTATCCTTCGGTTAGTTTGAGCGGTGTAATCTCTGATATGATGAACACTAAACCTGAATGGCTCAGCCTGGCAAAAGCCCGCTTAAGCTATGCAAAGGTTGGTAGCGATACCGATCCATATCAATTATTACCTGTATTAAGTTTTGGCGAAGGCTGGAATGCAAGTACCAAACTCTTGAACCAGTTTGTTCCTAACGTTTTGCCAAATGCTGAACTGAAACCACAACAGACCAGCTCAATCGAAGCCGGACTTAACCTGAGTTTCTTTATGAACAGGGTTAACCTCGACGTAACATACTATTCAGGAAAAACTACCGATCAGATCATTCCTATCCCTGTTTCGAACTCATCAGGATTTGCAACCAAGGTTATCAATGCCGGTGAAATCGACAATAAAGGTATTGAAGTATCACTCGGATTGGTTCCTGTTAAAAGCGCAACATCAGGTTTCGAATGGTCAATCGATCTGAACTATGCCAAGAATACCAATGAAGTTATTTCACTTTACCCTGGTATTGATCAATACTTACTTGGAACCTATTGGGATATGAAAGTTATGGCCATCCCTGGTCAGCCTTTCGGTTCACTTTATGGATATGATTTCCAGAGAGATCCTAACGGAAATATCATCAACCTAGATGGTGTTCCTCAGAAAGGTGACCTGAAAATCCTTGGTAATGCTACTCCTGACTGGATCGGTGGTATGAATAACACATTCAGATTCAAAGGTGTTGAATTTAGCTTCCTGTTGGATTTCCATAAAGGTGGTGACATTTATACTATGACCAATTCATGGGGTCGTTATGCAGGCGTTCTGAAAGAAACCCTCATCGGCCGCGAAGGTGGTATTGTAGGCACCGGCGTTAAGTTAGCTGACGATGGAGTTACTTATGTTCCAAATGATGTAGTTGTTACAGCCGAAGAATACAACCATGCTGCTTATAGCAATGCTATCGGAGTATCGAGTGTTTTCGATGCAACCTATTTGAAACTCAGGGAAATGAAGATTGGTTATACATTCAATAAACTTGGCAAACTGCCGGTTAATAACCTTTCAATTAACTTAATTGGCCGTAACCTTGCACTGCTTTACAGTAAGGTTCCCCATGTTGATCCTGAAACATCATTCAGTAACAGCAATGTACAGGGACTTGAGTTTGGTCAGTTGCCTTCGGCACGCAGCCTTGGTTTCAGCATTGGAATTAAGTTCTAGTTTAACCTAACAAAAAACGTAAAACATGAAAAGAATAATCAATATAAAATTCCTGACGGCTCTGGCAGTTTTATTGGTCATGGTATCTTCCTGTACGAAGGACTTTGAAGCAATAAATACTGACAAGAACAACCCGTCCACTGATCTTGCAGCTCCTGAAATGTTGCTGACCAATATCATCGAAAGTTCCTGCGACCGTACCCACGAAATTTTCCTGGGACATGAAATGGGCAATTGCTGGGTTCAGCATATGGCTAAAGTTCAGTACACTGATGAAGACCGCTATATCCCCCGCGCTTCAGTTATTAATACCTCATGGAACAGCTTTTTTGTTGCCAGCGGTATGGATGCAGCCACACTTTACAGAGTTGCTGCTAAAAAACAGAACGACAACTATATGGGTGTAGCTATGGTGATGAAAGTATACATCACTTCAGTTCTTACCGACCTTTATGGTGATATCCCTTACTCCGAAGCATGGAGAGGTGGAATTGCCGAAGGTGGAATCTTATCACCGAAATATGATACACAGGAATCCATTTATCGCGACATTGTTAAAAAACTGGATACAGCTAACACACTTCTTACCGTTGATGGTAAAGAAATAGCCGGCGACATCATGTTTGGAAACGACGTTCTTAAATGGAAAAAATTCGCTAACTCATTGCATATGCGCCTTTTACTGCGCATGTCGTCAAAAGATGCTGCTTATGTAACAGCTGAGCTTACCCGAATGGTAGGTGACCCTGCTACATATCCTGTTTTCGAAAGCAACGATGATAATGCACAGTTGGTTTATTTAGGATCGCTCCCGAATAACAATCCTATCAATGAAAACCGCAAAACCCGTGACGACCACAGGGTTAGCAAAACTGTTATTGATATGATGTGGGTTAACAATCCTAACATGGACTACAGGGTTACTGTTTATGCTAACAGGCCAAGTGCCGGTGGATACTGGGAAGGTATGCCAAATGGACTGACATCTGCTAAAGCATTAGCTTATTTAGGCAATGGCCTGTCAAAAACATCAAAACTCGGCAATTATTTTACTGCTGCTGAGTGCCCAGGTGTTCTTATGAGTTATGCTGAACTTCAGTTTATACTTGCCGAAGGAGTACAAAAAGGACTTATTACCGGTGCTCCAAAAACAGCTCAGGAATATTACGAAGCAGGTATCTATGGCTCATACAATCAGTATGCTGATGCAATTGTTGCTAACAGCGAAGCTTTTATGACCGGAACTATTGATGAACTTGCTGCTGACTATATGGAAAATGGCGGTGCAGGCTGGGATGCTGCAAATGCATTGGAAAGAATAGCTACCGAAAAATGGCTGGCTATGTTCGAACAAGGCCTTCAAAGCTGGTTCGAATGGAGAAGGACCGGTTACCCGGCTTTAACTCCTGCTGAAGACGGACAAAATGGTGGAAAAATTCCTGTCAGGGTTAATTATCCTTCTGACGAGTATGCAACCAATCCAGCTAACGTAGCTGCTGCTGTAAGTGTTCAGGGAGCCGATGATTTGAACACCAAAGTATGGTGGAATAAGTAATTAGAATTAAGAACCTAAATAAAAAGATAGTATGAAAATAAATAGAATAATTTTCAATGTTTTCCTGCCAGTACTTGCTTTGGGCTTAATCCTGAGCGCTTGTCAGAAAAACGATGACCTCCTTACCTCGGATGTCAAGACAGGAGGATTAGCTCTTCCAACAGGTAGTATTCCTTACAAACTTGGAGCTACTCCTACCGTTCCTTTGGAACTGACAGTTCCTATGGGCCCCGGAATCAGCAAAATTGAAGTATTCAATCAATACACAAGGGCTGAAGATGGAGTTACTTCAAACAAAATTCTTATGAGTACTGTTGACATTGCTTCAGGAAATGTAAGTGCTGACATGACAAAATCCTTCACCGTTACATATGCAGATCTTAAAAAAGACCTCTTACTCGATGGTGCCGGACTTCCTAGCGATGAGGCATTGCTTCCTATTGGGGATTCGTGGGAACTTTCCTACGAGAGCATTATGGCTGATGGCCGCAGAGTCGTTAACAATGCTAAAACTTCTATAGCTGTTGCTAACATCTATGCCGGAACTTACCTTTGTGTTGGTGTATTTACTCATCCTACCGCAGGTCCAAGGCCTATCAACGAAGAAAAATTCCTCAAACCTCTGAGTGCATATTCCTGTTCAATTCCTGCAGGCGACTTAGGCGGTTCAGGATATTCTGTAACTATTACAGTTGATCCGGCTACCAATGATGTTTCCTTCTCCGATGGCGTGCCAACCGATATGTTCGGTTCAACCACACAGAGATCCTATTACGATCCTGCAACCGGCAAATTCTTCCTTCATTATTTCTATGTAGGTGCTACCGGAAACAGAGTAATGGATGAAGAGTATACCCCTTTATAGGCTGGTAAATTCTCATTAAATAATTTGATAAAAGGCTGTCCTGTTCTCAGGACAGCCTTTTACTTTTGAGTATTTCCAGCTTTAGGAGGGAAGAGGAATAAAACCATGCTAGATATCAACTTTCTAGTTGACACAATAATAAAAACTATTTCACAGCTCGTTGGTAATCCGATTCATCGAGGACATATCTGAAAACTTCCTGGTTTCCAGATTTGCTTACTAAAAGATAATTCTCTTTCCATAATATATTATTTGCAGAGTCATTCATAAAACCCAATAATTTGTTGTGTGTGTAAACCAACTTTTTCCCACCATCGAAAATAATAACTGCAGAATCAAATACACTCCTGCTGATCAGATCAGGTCCGCTACTCAAAGGATCTTCATCTCCGGTTGAAAGAATATACCTTTGATTGATTGATAAAGTGGTATCGGTATTCAGTACAGGTAACAAGTTTGAATAACATTGAATACGAATCTGATGGCCTGAGCTGTTTTCTATTTCCATTGACCAGGATTTGTAAGCGTAATTACCGCCATCATTCATATCACAACTATTTAAAAACAGCAGTATGAATACCAGATGAAAGGTTTGTGTCTTCATTGCTAAAAAATATAATAGTGCAGTGGTTTGGAAGAGAATCAATTATTCTATACTAAAATTAGCTATTCCTGGCCAGACTGCCAGAAGGAGTATTAGCTTTAAAACAATTTATTTTATCAGCTTCAGGTTCTTTTCATAAAGCACCCTCACTGAATCAAAATCAGCCCTGTATTTCTCATTCACAGGAAATGCAGGAGGTGATTCCATTTTAAGCGGATCCATAGCCACATTGTTCTTATAAACCCTGAA
>CAIJPI010000075.1 GCA_903822525.1 uncultured Bacteroidales bacterium
AGGGCTTAATCCTTTTGTGGTAACAATATCCAATTTCGAACCTTTGAATATGTTTTCCAGAAAACTACACGTGTTTATATAGTTCTCATAGGTTTCGGAATCTGCATTGAAATCAATTAAAATATCAACATCGCTCTCCCTGTTTGATTCTTCCCGAATTACAGAACCAAACAACCCAATACGAACAACTCCGAATTTGATTAATTCAGATTTGCTAAGCTTAAGTTTGCTTAATATTTCCGCTCTTTGAATCATTGCCTGATTTTTAATCAAAGATAACTATTTTATGATGTCCTTTTTAGCCTTAGATGAAAATTTGAACAGCACGCATCAGAAAATTAAACGCATGCGGATTAAGGTTACCTTACCTGGGCTGGACTTGAAATCAAAACCTGGCTAAAACTCAAGGATGGTTTATTTAGCTTTCGATGAAAAATTGTACCACACGCGTCTGGAAATATGACGCGCACGAACCGGGGTAACCGGGGGTTATGCCGGTTCTGTTTTCGGAATATATTTGAAATCCTTTGTGTTGAATGTAAAGGTTCTGTTTAAGGAAAATGTGGAAAATCATTTGTGCTCAGTGCTCAGAGAGTATAATGCAGACAAGCTACAGGATTGATAAATACAAATAAATGATGATAAGCACATAGCACTATGCACAATGCACTATATAACAGAATCAATTCCTGCTACAATATTCTAAAACAGAACCTATTTAAATAACGGTAAAAATCAAGGTTTATTAATATATTTGTAATGATTTCGAAAATATTTTATTAAAAGTAATGACAAAAGAAACGGCTCTAAATTTCTTTGATCAAAAGCAGATTCGTTCTCTTTGGGATAAAGACAAAGAAAAATGGTATTTCTCGGTTGTTGATGTAATAGAAGTGCTTACCGATAGCCCAAGGCCAAGAAAGTATTGGAGTGCCTTAAAGCGTAAACTGCAAGCCGAAGGCAGTGAACTGTCCCATAAATTGGGACAGTTGAAAATGCAGGCTGAAGATGGCAAAAGCCGGTTGACCGATGTTGCCGATACCGAACAACTGTTTCGGTTAATACAATCCATCCCATCGCCCAAAGCAGAACCCTTTAAGCAATGGCTTGCAAAAATTGGTTACGAAAGAATAGAAGAAAGTCAGGATCCTGAAAAGACAATGGACAGGGCAATGGCCGATTATTTAAAATTGGGTTATAGTTCTGCATGGATAAATCAACGATTAAAAAGCATTGAAGTACGAAAAGAACTTACCGATGAGTGGGAAAACAGAGGAGTTGAAAAAGGGCAGGAGTTCGCTACGCTTACCGATATTATTACACAAGCATGGAGCGGAAAAACTGTAAAGCAATACAAGAATTTCAAAAGTTTAAAGAACGAAAGTTTACGTGACAACATGACAAACCTAGAGCTTGTGTTACATATGCTGGCCGAAGCAACTACTACTGAAATAAGCAAGGAAAATAATCCAATAACATTTGATGACAACAAAAAAATAGCCAAAAAAGGTGGCGAAATAGCTGGCGACACCAGAAAAAAAATTGAACAACAAACAGGAAAAAAAATTGTAAGTAAACAAAATGCAAAAGCAGTAAAAGAAGCAATACGAGCTAAAAAACTAAATAACAAATAATTATGAAAAAAACTTCTCGCGTTTATAACAGTACTGCTTATTGCAGGCATTGCAAATGCCCAAGACACAGATATTAACTCCAACGGCTTGACCCCAAATGGCAGCGCCATGCCGGATGTTAAATCAACCAATGGCGGAATCCTGATTCCCGGGATGACTGAGGCAGAAAGGGACCCTGTAGCTTCGCCCGCAAACGGGCTGTTGGTATACCAAACCAACAACACTCCGGGTTTTATTAGTTCACCGGCAGTTCCTGCACCCTGACTGGCACCGGACCAGGATGAGAAACTGATCAGGTATTCGGATTCAGCATAGCAAGTAATACAAAGGGAATAAATGATGCAGAGCGGAACCTGGCCTTTGACCTGGTAAACATTCAACAGCAGCTTATCATTCTACGAAAACGAACACGTTTCTACGGAATGGGTAACTATAGGAAAGAGAATAAATTCCTGAAGGAATTGTTAACTATTAGATTGTAAAACGAATAGAAAGAATAAATGAAAACGAGTCAGGCAAATTCAGGTTTTTTTATCACATGCATAGTCTGCGTTTTAGTATTTTTTATTCAATGCAACCCCAACCGCGACAAAAAAAGGAATGCAATACATACTGAGCTGATCCGTCAGGCAAATTTACTGAGTGTAACATCACCTGAAAAAGCAGATTCGTTGTACCGGCTTATTGCAAATGATCCCCCCAAAGAACAGTCAGCCAATTATATCAATGCCGTAACTTCTTTAGCCGATATTTTTATCTCCAAAAGGGAGTTTGATTCTGCCAGAATATTCATTCAAAAAGCGGAACATTCCATTTCGGAAAACCCGGATACCGCATTGCTTATTTCCATTCTGAATATCAAAGGCAAACTCTGCTACCAGGAGGGTATCTACGATTCAGCAGTAAATATTTACCAAAAAGGGATTGCATTATTAAACAAAAGAGATGATAATCAGCAGAAGACTGCTTTTACGATTAATGCAGGGAAATCCGCCCTGGGTAAAGGAAATTATTCCGATGCGGCAAAACTGCTCGACGAAGGGCTTAACATGGCAATCGCGGCAAAAAGCAACAAACAAATTATGGCTGCA
>CAIJPI010000076.1 GCA_903822525.1 uncultured Bacteroidales bacterium
CGGTATTTGCAGCGGTACTTATGCCGTTAAGTTCTATCTCAGTAGTAACTTTTGCAAGCTTATCTGTTTCTATACTTTCAAAATCAAGAAAGTTTTAATTTAATACATTCTCTACCGAATTATATATAGCATTTTTTGCCTGTCGGTTTTGTTGAAAAATATAGAATGTTAACAATATGTTAATATCGTTATATTTTAATTTGTTATATATCAGAAGGATAGGCTATTATTAGGAATAATTCTAAATTAGAATTCCTTTGATCTTTGTAATAGCTGTTTCAATATCTTTGGCTAATTCAATATTTCATTACTTAAATGAGCGTAATAGTAGTCCTTATTGGTTTCAGTATCATAGTAGCAGCAGGTTTTCTGATGGCATTTCTGTGGGCTGTCAGGTCGGGACAGTATGACGATGATGTTTCCCCGTCGGTAAGGATCTTATTCGACAACGAAGATGAAAAATCCAAACAATCAAATACAAATCAAAACAATGTTTAGTTAAAACCAAAAAGCGTATGGAATTACAAAAGTTTTACTACGACAACAAAATTGTGAAGATGTTTGCTTACGCCACCATATTCTGGGGCGTGGTAGGCATGTTGGTTGGAGTGCTGATTGCCTTGCAAATGGTGCTTCCGTCGGCCAATTTCGGCCTTGCATTCACATCATTCGGACGTGTACGTCCGGTTCACACAAATGCAGTGATTTTTGCGTTTGTAGGTAATGGTATTTTTACCGGATACTATTACTCCTTGCAGCGTTTGCTCAAGACAGGCATGGCAAGCAACTGGATGACACGTGTCCATTTCTGGGGCTGGCAATCCATTATTGTAATGGCAGCTGTCAGCTTACTTGCGGGTTTTACTACCGGTAAAGAATATGCCGAACTCGAATGGCCTATCGACATCCTGATAGCTGTTATCTGGGTTATTTTCGGATGGAACATGATGTGGACCATTCTCAAACGCAGGGTGAAACACATTTATGTAGCCATTTGGTTCTACATTGCCACTTTTGTTACAGTAGCCGTGCTTCACATTGTGAACTCTATGGAAATTCCCTGGGCTATTTTTAAGAGCTACCCGGTTTTTGCCGGTGTTCAGGATGCTCTGGTTCAATGGTGGTATGGTCACAACGCTGTTGCATTTTTCCTTACAACTCCGTACCTGGGGCTTATGTACTACTTCATGCCAAAAGCAGCCAACCGTCCGATATATTCATATAAACTGAGTATTCTGCACTTCTGGGCACTTATATTCCTTTATATCTGGGCTGGACCACACCATTTGTTGTACCAGGCATTACCAAACTGGGCACAATCACTGGGAACTGTTTTCTCAATTATGCTGATTGCCCCGTCGTGGGGAGGTATGATCAATGGCTTGCTTACTCTGCGTGGCGCATGGGACCGTGTTCGTGAGGAACCGGTGCTTAAGTTCTTTGTTGTTGCTGTTACCGCTTATGGTATGTCAACTTTCGAAGGCCCTATGCTTTCGCTTAAAAATATCAATGCAATCAGTCACTTCACCAACTGGACAGTTGCACACGTGCATATTGGCGCGCTGGGCTGGAATGGTTTCCTTACTTTCGGTATGATTTACTGGTTGTTCCCACGCATGTTCAATACAAAGTTGTATTCCAATAAACTTGCGAATCTTCACTTCTGGATGGGTACCTTAGCTATGTTGTTCTATTCCATCCCAATGTATTGGGCTGGCTGGACAGAAGCCTCCATGTGGAAACAATTCACTGCATCAGGTGATCTGGTTTATCCTAACTTCCTCGAAATTGTAACCCAGATCATGCCTATGTATTACATGAGGTTGTTCGGAGGTTTACTTTATTTTGCCGGTATGTTCCTCCTGGTTTATAATATCTATAAAACAGTAAAAGCCGGATCATTTGTTGCCATGGAAGCAGCCGAAGCCCCTGCACTTGAGCGCGAAGGCGCCCGCAAAGCAGGCGAAAGCTATCATCGTTTTCTGGAACGCAGACCGGTTCAATTTATGCTTCTGTCCATTGTTGCCGTGCTTATTGGTGGAATTGTTGAGATCATACCAACATTTATTATCAAATCCAATATTCCAACTATTGCAACGGTAAAACCATATACTCCGCTCGAATTACATGGACGCGATATATACATTAAAGAAGGTTGCTATGTTTGCCATTCACAGATGGTAAGGCCTTTCCGTTCGGAAACCGAGCGCTATGGCGAGTATTCCAAAGCTGGCGAATATGTTTACGACCATCCGTTCCAATGGGGATCGAAACGTATTGGGCCCGATTTGTTCCGCGAAGGGGTTAAATCAGGACCGCTTTATAAGTCAGATTCATGGCACTATACCCACTTTATGGATCCGCGCAAAATCAATGCTCAATCCATTATGCCAAATTATACGTGGCTGGCCGAGAATGAGATCGACATAGAGTCAACTCCTGCCAAGATCAGGGTTATGCAATACCTGGGTGTTCCTTATCCTGAAGGATATGATCTGAAAGCCAGTGCTGATGCGAAAGCCCAGGCTGAGCAAATTTCAGCCGGACTTAAAACGCAAGGCATCGATGTAGCTGCATCAAAACAGATCATTGCCCTCATTGCGTATATTCAGCGTCTGGGAACTGATGTTGGTGACAGTAAGTAATAAAGTCTGTAAATAATTTAACCGATAACACACCATGGGAATAGTCTCAAAGTTATTCGACAGTATAGAGGGTATCTATTGGTTCCCGATCATTGCCCTGGCCATTTTTGTGCTTTTCTTCTCCCTGATATCCATTCATACTTTCAGGATGAATAAAAGCAAAGAGCAGGAATGCGGAGCATTACCTTTCGAAAACGAAGAGAAAAATCAAATCCGTGAGGTGTAAGATAAACCTTGAAAAAAAAGAAATATGAGCAATATAGATGAAAATAAATTGCATCAGGGAGAACCCGAAATTGATGAACTAACCAAAGATCGTTACCTGGGTGGCCACGAATACGATGGCATCAGGGAACTCGATAATAAATTGCCGCGCTGGTGGGTATACTTGTTTTTTGTGACAATAATATTTGCGGTGGTTTATTTATTAGGTTACCATGTTATTAAAAGTGAATCTGTTAAAAAACTATTTCCATTACAGGAAGCAGAATATACAAACGATTCAATTGCAATAGCTAAACTTAGAGGCGCTAACCCGGAGCCTACGGTTGACCTAGCAACAATGGTTCCATTAACAGCCACCACAGATCTGGCAGCAGGTGAAGCTACCTACAAAAAAATCTGTTTCGCTTGTCATGGCCCGCAAGGCCAGGGCCTGGTAGGACCTAATTTTACTGATCAGTACTGGATTTATGGCGATACCCTTACCAAAACTGTCTCGATACAAAATCTTTATCAGGTTGTTATTACTGGTGTTATCGCGAAAGGTATGATTTCGTATAAGGATCAGCTGAGTCCGGTTCAAATTCAACAGGTGTTGAGTTTTATACTGAGCCTTCAGGGAACAAATCCGCCAAATCCAAAACCTCATCAGGGTGTTAAATACGAGAAAATAGGTTAATATCAGTTTAAAACTTGTTCACGGTCAACTTTTTTGTTACCCTATTATGCGACTAAAATAATTCAATTTCAAGGCTGTGAAGTATACGTACTCCACAGCCTTTTTTAATTTTGTATGAAAAATAATTAAATGGAAGAGTTTGAAGAATTTGATGACTTTCGCGATCACCAATCAACCATTGGGGAGGATGGAAGCAGGTTATGGGTTTATCCTAAACAGCCGAAAGGAGTGCTTTATAGTTTCCGGAAGCTGACTTCTTTCATTTTACTGGCTATACTATTTGTGATCCCCTTTATTAAAATAAATGGAGATCCACTATTGTTATTTAACGTACTCGAACGGAAATTTATAATTTTCGGAGTTATGTTTTATCCCCAGGATTTCCATCTTTTCGTACTCTCCATGATTGCCTTCATTGTTTTTGTGGTGCTGTTTACAGTAATTTTCGGCAGGATATTCTGCGGATGGATTTGCCCTCAGACCATTTTTATGGAATTTCTGTATCGTCCCATCGAATACTGGATTGAAGGAAACAATAACCAGCAACGAAAACTGGATGAATCGCCACTCAGTTTTAATAAGATCTGGCGAAAAGGATTGAAACACTTTATCTTTTTTCTGATCTCATTTATTACCGCACATTTCTTTTTAGCATACATTACAGGTATTGATCATGTATTTGAGCTTATTGCTGATGGGCCTAAAACCCATTTAGCCGGCTTTGCTGCTTTGATCATTTTTAGCGTAATACATTACTTTGTATTTGCAAAACTCCGCGAACAGGTATGTATCATTATTTGTCCTTATGGCCGTATGCAAGGCGTGTTACTCGATCGCAACTCAATCGTAATCACCTATGATTATAAGCGGGGAGAACCCCGTGGGAAATACAATCCGCTCGAAGAACGTAAGTCCAATGGCAAAGGCGATTGTGTTGAATGTGGAAGTTGTCAGGCTGTTTGCCCGACCGGCATCGATATACGTAATGGAACGCAGCTGGAATGTATAAACTGCACTGCATGTATTGATGCCTGTAATTCAGTTATGAGGCGTGTCAAAAAACCTGAAGGCCTGATCCGCTATGCTTCCGAACGAACCATAGCTGATAAAACAAAACTGAAATTTAATATACGGATTCTGTTTTACTCCGTTGTACTTACCGGATTACTTAGTCTGATTGCATTCCTGTTTTCGATCCGTACTGATATAGAATCTACCATTTTACGCCAGAAAGGAACCATGTTCCAGGAGTACGATTCTCTTCATTACAGTAATATATACATGATCCAGGTGATCAATAAAACAAGAAAAACATTGCAGGTAGACCTTAAGCTGGATGAGCCTGAAGGTAAGATTCAACTTATTGGCGGCCCTTTTGTTGTTAAAGAAGGTGAAGTTGGCGAAGCGCAATTTCTTGTTCTGATCAAGAAATCAGAACTTAAATCGTCGAACACCAAAGTTGAATTTGAAGTCATGAGCGGAGGTGAGGAAATGGATGAAATAAAGTCAACCTTTGTAGGCCCTGAAGCATTGGATAGAAAATAAAATGTGTGGCAAGCATTGTGTGATGGGTAGAGAGTAATAGGGGAGGTGTGGTTTCGGGATTGAGGATAATGCTTTTCAAGTATTTTTAGCCGTATAAATACAAAATGAAAGGTTTTGACAATTTACCAATGTTTAGTGGAATTAATAATTGGATATAATGAAGAAAATAAAATTCAACTGGGGAACGGGGATCACTGTATTCATTGCATTGTTCCTGCTTGCAAATGCCTTTGTGATCTATAAAAGCTTTCAACAAAAAAACGACCTTGTTGCTGAAGAATATTACCCGCAGGGACTTGAATATCAGAAACAAATTGACCGGTTTGCCAATTCAAATTCTTTATCGGCAAAAATAGTAATTGCCGATAGCAAGGATGGGCTGGTAATAACATACCCCGGCGAATTGAAAGGTAAAAATATTAAAGGGGAAGTTATTTTCTTCAGGCCATCCGACGAAAATGCCGATTTTCACGACAGCATTAATTTCGATACAGCCATGATTCAACTTATTCCGCACCATATGCTCATAAATGGTAAATACATAGCTAAATTTTTCTGGAAAATGGACGGAAAAGAATACGCCCACGAATGTTATGTCAGGGTGGATAAATAAGATGTTTAAGATGGTTAAGAAGTTTGAGTAGTATAAGTAGTTCAAGGGTTCAAGGGTTCAAGGGTTCAAAGGTTCAAGAAGTTCAAGGGTTCAAGAAGTTCAAGGGTTCAAGAAGTTCAAGGGTTCAAGAAGTTCAAAGGTTCAAGAAGTTCAAAGGTTCAAAATAGCTCAAAGTCTAAATTATCCATATTGTTACTTACTACATAACATCCGACATCCAACATCCGACATCCAACATCCGAAATCCGACATCCCAAATCCAACATCCGAAATCCGACATCCCAAATCCAACATCCGAAATCCGACA
This sequence comes from uncultured Bacteroidales bacterium, assembly GCA_903822525.1. Taxonomy (GTDB): domain Bacteria; phylum Bacteroidota; class Bacteroidia; order Bacteroidales; family UBA4417; genus UBA4417. Next base: position 6,012 of record CAIJPI010000076.1, read on the forward strand.
TCCCAAATCCAGCATCCGAAATCCGACATCCGAAATCCCCAACCCCAACCCCAACCCCTCCCCCCATGTTTCTCTGGACAGCATTTATTCTTGGATTAGTAGGCAGTGCGCATTGCGCCGGCATGTGCGGTCCTATTGCACTGGCACTTCCACTCAAAAGTGATAACTGGTTCACCCGTGTTGGCGGCGGATTGGTATACAATGCCGGGCGTATTGTTACCTATATGATACTTGGAGCCGTTTTTGGCATGCTTGGGAAGGGTATTCATATGGCCGGTTTCCAGCTTTGGGCATCCATTGTTATAGGATCACTTATGATAGTGATGGTTTTGTTGCCACTTTTATTTAAAAAAATGAACTCGCTGAACAATGTTTTTGAAGCATATTCTGCACGGCTTTTGTCAGGTTTCCGGACGATGTTCAGCAGTGGTAAAACATCATCATTGTTAGGTATCGGTTTACTGAACGGGATTTTGCCCTGTGGCCTGGTATACGTTGCAGTTGCCGGCGCTATCAATACCGGTGATGTTGTTTCATCCATGCTTTATATGGCCTTATTCGGGGCAGGAACCATTCCGGTTATGCTGGCGGTATCGATGGCAGGAACTATGATAAGTTTAAAACTCAGAATTTTTGTAAACAAACTTTCACCTTATGTAATAGTCTTGTTGGGTGTACTCTTTATTATGCGAGGATTATCGCTTGGAATTCCGTACATAAGTCCTAAAGCAGAGGCACTTACGCCTGTGGTTTCGAAAGCTCATAAATGCTGTAATCCCGACTGATGAAAAATAATTGTTTTAAGAGTATTAATTCCCCTATTTATCAATAATTTTGCACCCAAATTAAAAACAACACTATGAAAACCAGAAATTTTATTGCTTTTGCTATGGCAGGTTTCTTCGGACTTGCTATGATTACTTCATGTGGTGGCGGAAAAACCGGCGACCAGTCAACAACTGACAGCACTGCTGTTAAAGAGCAGGTTGCAGAACCAGGTGTTCCTTCGGCTGAGCAAATGGCTTTGGGTAAAAGCATCTATGAAACACCAGGCAAATGTATTACATGCCACATGGCTACTGGCCAGGGAATTGCCAGTGTTTTCCCTAACCTGGTAGGATCGCAATTCCTGCTTAATTCGAAAGTTTTAGCCGTAACCCAGGTGCTGAATGGATCAGAAAAAGTTGGTAATAAGACAGTTAAGTATCCTGCACCAATGCCTCCACAACTTGGATCAGCTGATAGCGCAGTTGCTGTTATAAATTACGTACTGAATAGCTTTGGTAACTCCGGAGGAATGGTTACTCTAGAAGAAGTAAAAGACGTTGTGATTGAACCACGCAAATAATTAAATCCAATACTGTATGCGTGAGAAAGGGAGCTTCGGTTCCCTTTTTTTTTTGAGATTGTTCAGAATTTCAGGTCCGATTCTGACATGTCAAATTTCAAATTCCAAGCTGCAAATTCCCGCCTCCCGCCTCCAGCCTCCGACATTCGACATCCAACATTCCCCTAATCTATCCTCATCTTTTCCAGTTTCTCCAGGCTTCCTTTAAATACATTAAAATCAACATTCCCGCGGATTCCATCTACTTTTCCACGTTCGCTGTGCTGCCACAATATCCATGGAGTTGTAAATTCATTGTAAAACCTGTCATGATCAAAATAACCGGCAATCCATAAAGGATAATCATCAAAACTACCTACCAGGTAAGTATTATAGAAATTAATATTTGTATAAATAATAGGTTTGACATCGTATTGTTTTTCAATCCTTTCGATAAAAACCTTTAAATCAGTGCAGATTTTTTTTGCAGTTTTCCCATTGCTATATTCGATATCTACCACCGGCGGCAGATCACCTTTAGTCAGTTTCACCACCTTTATAAAATTATCCGCCTGCATATCAGCATCACGCGAAGGATAATAAAAATGATAAGCTCCGCGTAATATTCCATTCTGACGTGCTTGATTCCAGTTTGTCTCAAATTTATGATCCTGCCGGGTTATTCCTTCGGTAGCTTTAATAAAAACAAAATCCAGCTTGATGCCGTTGCTGCTCATCCGGCTGACTCTTTTCCAGTCGATATTGCCCTGGTGTTTCGAAACATCAATTCCAAAAACGGTATATCCTGCCGGCATAGCTATCCCGAAAGATGTTACAGTAGATGCAGGTGTATTCCCATTGTCAGCTGTTCCGCTCAGCCAAACCGAAGCCCTAATGATCAGATATGTGATAAATAGAAGGCAACAGGGTATGAGAATAAGCCGAAGAAGTAAGTTGATGTTTTTCGTTATTTTCATATTATGATTCAATAAAATGCAATAAAAGTAATAGTGAAGTCTATTGGTTTTATACAAATATAGAGTTTATGTGCCAGTTTCTATCGGTTCCTGTATATTGTAGTTATCCCTGATTATTGATCATTTGCTTCTTATTTTCCGGAACCGGATTTCGGGCTCAAGTTTAGTTTAAACCAACAGCTATACATATCAGCCTGACAGCCCTCTCTTACATGGATTGTTTAATGCTTTTAGATTTAATCTGATTGAAAAATAACCGGTTTTTCATTGTAATTTTGCCACCCTCAACCTGAACTGAAAATATAAAGTTGGAATCGGTTGAACGAAATTAACCAGAAGGCTGTTCTATACTGAAATATATTTTATGCTCAACGATGTTGTTACTATTGAGAAGAAACATACCAACGCGGCCCATACACTTTTCGACAGGGTGCTACGCGACCGGAAAACGAAATTTATTGTCACTATCTCGGGTGAAGTCGGAGCCGGAAAATGCGAAATAGCGCATGAACTGGGTCGTAAACTTATTGAAAACGGAATTAGTGTCAAGTTGTTGCATATGGACAATTATTACCATATTCCGCCCAGCGAGCGTATGGAATGGAGAAAAAACAATATTGATAAAATCGGTTACGACGAATACGACTGGAATACCATTAATCAGAATATTGATGATTTCAGGATGAGCCGGAAATCGGTGCTGCCTCTTGTAGATCTGTTTACTCAGAAATCCGACCAGTTGCATACTGAATTTAATGGCATCGAAGTATTGATAATTGAAGGTTTATATTCCATCAGGATCAATCAGAGCGATTTACGTGTCTTTATCGAACTTACTTATGAAGATACCTGGGAAGAACAGATTACAACGCATAAGGAAGTGCTCGATGATTTCAGAATGGAGGTGCTAAAACATGAGCATACTGTTGTTCAATCGCTGAAAAGTCTGGCTGATTTCTATATTGATTTTGATACGGCAGGCGAAATTTTTCATTTGTAAATGCGGATACTCATAGTTGAGAATTCCTGTAAGTTGTTGTTTCAGAGTTTCAGAGTTCCAGGTTTCAGAGTTTCAGAGTTCCAGGTAAAACAAACATCTGCTTATCTGGCAAAGCCCCTAAATCCTAATCCCCAACCCCTAATCCCTACCCTTACTCCATGAGTCAAAAATATACTTTTCCCGAATGGGCCCGAAACCAGGTAATTTATGAAGTAAACCTCAGGCAATATTCGCCAGGAGGCACTTTAAGCGAGTTTAGGCAGCATTTGCCACGCCTTAAGGAACTGGGAGCCGGAATCCTGTGGTTTA
>CAIJPI010000077.1 GCA_903822525.1 uncultured Bacteroidales bacterium
CTCACTTTCAAAAGCCAGACAGTAAACAGTAAATACATGTTCTAATGGATCCTAATGTTGCCATAAGTATATGCTTTCTTAGAAGGGACCGGCATAAGAAAAATACGTTTGCGGTTCTTTGACGGAGGTATGTGCGGAAGGCATGTGTCCCTCGTACCTCGGGATAAACTCCGCAATACACAGCAACGACAAATGCTTAGAATTGTGCCATTTTTCATGCCTTGTATTGCGCGAAAATACCTCCGGCTTAGAAACGCAACGTATTTTTATTAAGCCTTGATTTTTTCTTTGTTACTTTCTTTTGCATCAAGGCAAAAGAAAGTAAAGCAAAACTAAAATCAGTATTTTCGTATATGCCTTGAATAACCTTAAAAATAATGGTTCTGTTTAAGGAAAATGTGGAAAATCATTTGTGCTTTGTGCAAAGTGCTCAGTGCTCAGAGAGTATAATGCAGACAAGCTACAGGATTGATAAATACAAATAAATGATGCTAAGCACATAGCACTATGCACAATGCACTATATAACAGAATCAATTCCTGCTACAATATTCTAAAACAGAACCAAAATAATTACCTAATCCCCCACTTGCCAGAACTGAAGAATTCGCTGTAGTATATAAATCAAAAAAGGTACAAAGTTCATTGAACCTTGTACCTTTCATTATGCAATAAATTGCAGTAGCAGTTTATTTACCGCCTGGTGTTGTTGGTTCAACCGCACGGGTCGAAGCAACTGAAATAACCAGGTTGCCCATAACTTCCAGAATTTCGATATTAGGAATCTTAATATCGCTTACCCTGAGGCTGTCTTCAATTTCCATATTCGAAATATTGATTACAATCTCTTCCGGCATATTTTCAGCAAGTCCTTTAACTTTCAGTTTACGGAACTTCTTAACCAGCTTACCCCCACGTAATACTCCGGGTGAATTTCCTTCAACACGGATAGGAAGGCTTACAATAATTGGCTTTCCAGGTGTTACCTGAAGAAAGTCAGCATGCAGCGTTTTGTCCGAAACCGGGTGATACTGAACATCCTGCAGTGTGGCAGTGAATTTTTTTCCTTCAATGTCGAGGTCGACAAGGAAAGTGTAAGGCGTAAAGATAAGGGTCTCTAGGACTTTTACGTCCAGTGCAAAATGAAGTTCTTCCTTACCACCGTAGATTACGCAAGGCACCTTGCCACTGGCCCGGTTCATTTTAGCATCTTTTTTCCCTACGTTCGCGCGAAGCGAACCGCTCATAGATACTGTTTTCATGTGAATTGATTTTAGTTATTATTATTTGATATTGAATAGAGACGAAATGGATTCGTAATTATGTGCCCTTTTGATGACGTCAGCCAGCAATGTTGCAGTACTCAGTACTCTTACTTTAGAACTTTCGTGCCTTAAAGGAATTGTATCGGTAACAATTACTTCGGTAAATGCTGAATTTTCGAGGCGCGCTAGCGCTTCGCCCGACAGTATGGGATGGGTGCAGAAAGCACGTACGCTTGAAGCGCCGTTATCCATCATTACCTGTGCAGCTTTTGTAATGGTGCCGGCGGTATCAATAATATCGTCGAGCAATATTACATCCTTGCCATTCACATCCCCGATAAGCGACATGGAATCGACATGGTTGGCTTTTGAACGTTGTTTGTAGCAGATCACAAAACCTGTATCCAGTGCCTTGGCATAGGATGCTGCCCTGCGGGTACCGCCTGTATCGGGCGATGCAAAAACCAGGTTAGGCAGGTTCAGTTTTTTGATATACGGCAAAAAGATGGATGATGCATACAGGTGATCGACAGGTACATCAAAAAAGCCCTGTATCTGGTCGGCATGCAAATCGATGGTAATCAGCCTCTGAACGCCGGCTGCAGTAAGCAGGTTGGCAATAAGTTTGGCTGAAATCGGAACACGTGGTTTATCCTTGCGGTCCTGACGGGCAAATCCGAAATAGGGTATTACCGCTGTAATCTGCCTGGCCGAAGCCCGTTTGGCAGCATCAACCATCAGCAATAGCTCCAGAAGGTTTACTGCGGGAGGAAAAGTGGATTGTACAATGTATACATCATTGCCACGAAGATTCTCTTCAAAAGAGGTTGTAAATTCTCCATCACTGAATACAATAACCTGAACTTCGCCAAGTTTAGTGCCAAAGCTAAGCGCAATATTCTCGGCCAGATAGCGTGTAGCTCTGCCTGAAAAGATTTTAACTTCATGTGCCATGATCAGTGGGGGTTTTTGAAAGGAACGGCAAAGGTATTAATTTTTTGGTTTCTGCAAAGAATTTTTCAAATCCTTTTAGTGTATAAAGTTGATTATTAATGTAATAAACAGCAAAACTAATCAGGCAGTCCGTTTTTACATCAAAAATAGTGGTTGGCTGCATGGTTTTGTAAAGTATCTTTGATGTTTTACAATACTTCACTGTGTACGCAATTATTGACATTGAGACCACCGGAGGCAACGCCAGCCGTGAAAGGATTACAGAAATAGCTATATTTATACACGACGGCAAACAGGTTGTGAATGAGTATTCGACCCTGGTAAATCCCGAATGCAAAGTGCCTCCGTTTGTTGCACGGCTCACAGGCATAACCGACGAAATGCTCGTTAATGCTCCGAAATTTTATGAAGTTGCCCGCGATATTGTTGAAATTACCGAAGGCTGCACTTTTGTGGCTCACAATGCTGCGTTCGATTATAGTTTTGTAAAACAGGAATTTCTGAACCTGGGGTATAAATACAAAAGGCCGGTTTTGTGTACCGTAAAAATGTCGCGAAAACTCCTTCCGGGACATAAATCGTACAGCCTCGGCAACCTGTGCAACAGCCTGGGAATTCAAATCACCTCGCGCCACCGCGCTGCCGGCGATGCTCTTGCCACCGTTAAGCTTTTCGATCGCCTGCTGAGCGTTGACCCCACGCTGAACCAGATACCTACCGACGGACTGCATCCTTCACTCGACCGCACTGTTTTCAGCAGCCTGCCATCCACTGCAGGCGTATATTACTTTCACGACGAAAATGCAAAATTGCTGTATATCGGGAAAAGTAAAAATATTCACAGCCGTGTGCTCTCGCATTTTCACAACAACAGCACCAATAAAGCCATCGAAATACGGTCAAATACGGCTAGCATCAGTTTCGAAGAAACAGGAAGCGAACTGATTGCCCTGCTGCTCGAATCGGACGAGATAAAAAAACACAAGCCATTGTACAACAGGCTTCAGCGACGTACATCTTATAAATACGGGCTGTATTCCTTCTATCTGCAATCGGGATATCATGTTATACAAATCGAAAAGATAAAAACTACCGGCAAACCCCATACCGTTTTTTCCTCCTTCGACGAAGCATTGGTAGTGGTGCATGAACTTGCCGCAAAATATAACCTTTGTCAGAAATTATGCGGTTTATACCAGAATCACGGGGCCTGCTTTCAGCATTCGGTTGGGCAGTGCTCGGGCGCCTGCATCGGTCTCGAACCTGCCGATGCCTATAACAGCAGGGTTGCAACCGCCTTATCCGAATTTCACCACAAATGGTCTGATATGGCCATTTTCGACCATGGCCGTAACGAAGATGAAGTATCGGTGGTACTGGTCGAAAACAATGTTTTTGCCGGATTCGGATGGATGATGAAAGAAGATGCCATTTATGATCCGAGCCATATTAAGGAGTGTATTACGAAATATACTGACAACAGAGATGTTCAACAAATCATAAAAGGTTTCCTTAATACCGGTAAAGCCTTAAAGATTATCCGGTTCTAATACGGACATCAATTCCCAATTTGGAACACACATTCGTTTAGTTCGCATATTAATTTATCTTTTCTTTTTAAAATAAATATTTTATTTGTTTTATTTAACGTCTTAATTATCATTATATTATACTATATTATTCCTCTGATAGTAGCAGGATTTGGATTTTTTTTCTTTCTTCTCTCATTTTAGCATGATTTTTATTCAATACTGCTGTGATATTGTTTTTGGACAATACGTAAAATATTTCTTTTGGCAAAGGGAAACGCAGTGATACGCTGTGGTCTAAGGATGGCGGGAGGTAACTTCCGCCTTTTTTTTGTGGATAATTGATGTGGGGGAAAACTGAAAAAAAAAAGCTGACAGTGCCGTCAGCTTTTTTGTTTTATATCCTGAATGAAAATGCCTATTGATTCTTTAACGCTTCGGCACCGCTTACAATTTCAAGAATTTCCTTTGTAATTGAAGCTTGACGCGCTTTATTATAGGCAAGGTTGAGTTCTTTAATAAGATCGCCGGCATTATCGGTTGCCTGGTGCATGGCTGTCATACGGGCTCCGTGCTCAGAGGCGTTGGAGTCGAGAACGGCTTTATAAAATTGAATTTTAAGCGACTTGGGAATCAGCTCAGTTACAATTTCAGTTTTCGATGGCAGAAAGATAAAATCGGTATTGATTTTCGAAACCACTTCGGTTGCAGCCGGTGGTTCAACCGGCAGAAACTGCTCAACGGTTACACGCTGAACGGCAGCATTTTTAAACTGATTGTAGACAATAACAACCCTGTCGTATTCTTTACCGGCATAGGCAGTCATAACAGTCGATGCCACGCTTGCAACATTGTCGTAGGTCAGGTCATCGAATATGGAATCGTGCGACGATACCACATTATAAGCCCTCTTGCTGAAAAACTCGCTTCCTTTGCGTCCGATGGTCAGCACGCTCACATTTCCGGATTGATATTGAATTGCATACTCATTCTGTATACGCTGCACTGCCGTACGCAGTATATTGGTATTAAAAGCTCCGCAAAGACCACGATTGGATGTTATAACAACAATCAGAACCTTTGAGGGCTGACGCTGTTGTGCAAATATATTAACATCACCCGAATCGAGACTGGCGCTCAGGTTTTGCAATATATCCTTTAGTTTGGCCGCATAAGGCCGCATCTTCAGAATTGCATTCTGAGCCCTGCGCAATTTCGACGCTGCCACCATTTTCATGGCGCTTGTGATCTGCTGTGTCGATTTTACCGAAGCGATCCTGATTCTTACTTCCTTTAAATTCGGCATAGAATTGAGTTAAACACTATCGTAATGGACTTTCTTTCAAACTATTATGAATGATCGGATCTTTATCTAATATATTTGGCTGATATTTCTTTTGCGATGGCGTCAATCCTGCCAAGGGTCTGGTCATCCAGTTTACCTTGTTTCAGATCGAGCAAAAGATCTTTATGGCTGATTTCGATATGATGTAAAAATTCCTCTTCGAAATTACGTATCATATTTACCGGAACTTTCTGCAGCAATCCCCTTGTTCCACAGGCAATAATAGCAATCTGCTTTTCAACAGTCACCGGCGAATATTGTGGTTGCTTCAGGATTTCCACGTTACGGGCACCCCTGTCGAGGATATTTTTTGTAGCAGCATCGAGGTCGGAACCGAATTTCGAAAATGCTTCGAGTTCGCGGTATTCGGCCTGTGCCAGCTTAAGCGTGCCGGCTACTTTTTTCATTGCTTTGATCTGTGCATTCCCTCCTACCCTTGATACCGAAATACCAACGTTGATAGCAGGACGTATACCGGCATTGAAAAGAGCTGTTTCGAGAAATATCTGCCCGTCGGTAATCGAAATTACATTAGTTGGGATATAAGCTGAAACGTCGCCTGCCTGTGTTTCGATAATTGGCAATGCTGTAAGTGAACCTCCGCCTTTAACAAGATGTTTGATAGATTCGGGCAAGTCGTTCATCTGCCGTGCAATTTCATCGCTCTTGATGATTTTTGCAGCGCGTTCGAGCAAGCGTGAGTGAAGGTAGAATACATCGCCCGGATAAGCTTCGCGTCCGGGTGGACGGCGCAGCAGCAGTGACACTTCGCGGTAAGCTACAGCCTGTTTCGAAAGGTCATCGTAAATTACCAGTGCCGAGCGGCCGGTGTCGCGTAAAAACTCTCCGATAGCAGCACCTGTGAAAGGAGCGTAAAACTGCATGGCAGCAGGATCGCTGGCGGTAGCCATTACAATAACCGTATACGCCATTGCACCATGATCTTCCAGTGTTTTCTGGATATTGGCAACGGTTGAGCCTTTTTGTCCTATAGCAACATAAATACAGAAAACAGGCTCTCCTTTTTCGTAAAATTCTTTCTGATTGATGATGGTATCAATCGCAATAGCCGATTTTCCGGTCTGGCGATCGCCGATAATCAGCTCACGCTGTCCGCGGCCGATAGGTATCATGGCATCAATAGCTTTAATACCGGTTTGCAACGGTTCGGTAACCGGCTGACGGAAAATAACGCCTGGAGCCTTGCGCTCAATAGGCATTTCGTATAAAACACCTTTTATCTCGCCTTTGCCGTCGATAGGTTCGCCAAGTGTATTGATAACACGGCCAAGCATACCTTCACCAACTTTAATGCTGGCAATGCGTTTGGTACGCTGAACCTTGTCGCCTTCCTTAATATTTTTTGACTCTCCCAGAAGCACAACTCCAACGTTATCCTCTTCAAGGTTGAGTACTATACCCTGGGTATCGGTTTTAACAAATTCAACCAGTTCGCCCGATTGTGCATTGGTAAGGCCATAAACACGGGCAATGCCGTCGCCAACCTGCAACACAGATCCAATTTCCTTTATTTCGGCTTCAGTTGAAAAACCGGCCAGCTCCTGCCGCAGTATTGCTGTTACTTCTGCGGGTTTAATTTCTGCCATAGTGGTAGTATATTAATGGTTATCGGGTATCGGTGAGGGTTGTCTTAACCCCTAAAACCTAAGCCCTAAAACCTTTTTTATTAAAATCCTTTTATAAACAGGTTCTTTTCGAAATCCTTTTTCAGTTCTTTAATTTTTGATGCTATACTCTGATCCACCTGGAAATTATCGATATTAACCACGAATCCGCCAATCAGGTTTTCGTTTATTTTTTCGACCAGGTCTATTTTTTTATCTGTCAGTTTACTGAGAATATCCAGTACACCGGCCTTTTCTTTTTCGACCAATTGAACTGCCGATGTTACATAAGCGGTCTTAATACCTTTGGATGCTTTGTACAAGTCGGCAAAAGCTTCGGCTATGGATGGCAGGTAGCGTTCGCGGCGTTTGCGTATCATAAGGCTCATAAAGCTGAGCGAAACCGGTGTGACAGAAGCTGCGAAAATGCCTGTAATTACTTTAGTCTTTTTATCGGCATTTATAACAGGGTTTTGCAGCATACGTACAAAATCGTGATTGGAGGTACAAACATTTCCAAGCAGCGTCATGTCCTCAAAAGCACTTTCAATTATACCTTTTTCGCCGGCAAGGTCGAAAAAGGCAGCAGCATAACGCAATGTTATCTTTGTATAACTCATTTGAGGTGTGGTATAGATTCTGCTTAATTAATTTTTACTTCTTTCAGAAGTTTTTCGGTGAGCTGGTGTTGCTGCTGAATGTTTTCCAGTTCTTTTCCAACGAGCTTTTCAGCAATTTCCATCGAAATAGCTGCGATCTGGTTTTTCAGATCGTTGATGGCTGCCATTTTCTCGAACTGAATATTTTCGCGGGCATTTTCAACAATACGGGCCGATTCCTCCGATGCCTTTGAACGGGCTTCTTCGAGGATAGCTTCCTTCATTTTACGGGCATCGCGCATCAGGGCATCACGCTCATCCTTGGCTTCGCGCAGTAGCTGCTCGTTGCCTGCCTTTAACAGCAGCATTTCTTTTTTAGCCTCATTTGCTGCTTCAAGCGCTTTTTCAATGGTTTCTTCCCTTTGATGAATACCTTTCATGATGGGTGTCCAGGCAAATGCTTTTAAAATAAGCATTACCAGGCTGAATGAAACCAACATCCAGAATATCAGGCCTATACCAGGAGTTACTAATTGCATAGTTCGGGGTATGAGTAATTTATTTTTTTTACTTGCTGTTCAGTTCAAAGGATTCAACTCCCGCATCCCTGCCAGGTGCAGGGATACAGTAGCCGAATGTGTGTGTTTACAGGAACAGGATCAAAAGACAAACCACGATAGCGAAGAAGGCAACTCCTTCGATAAGAGCGGCTGCCACAATCATGTTCGAACGGATATCGCCTACACTTTCGGGCTGGCGGGCAATGGATTCGAGAGCGGAGGCTCCGATTTTACCAATACCGATACCTGCGCCAATAGCTGCAATACCAGCACCAATACCAGCACCCATTTTGGCAATGGGAGCAAGATTTGCTGCTTCTTGTAATAAAACGCTTAAGAGTGACATAAGAATGGAATTATGGTGATTAATAAAAAAATTAGTGTTCAATAGGATGTTCTTCAGTATGGTGATGCTCTTCCATAGCCATTCCAAAATAAATGGATGAAAGCAATGTGAAAACATATGCCTGGATAAAGGCTACCAGCAATTCGAGCAGGCTCATAAATACGCCAAAAGCAATCGAAAACACCGATACTCCGTAACCTGCAAAGATGTTCATCTTGCCGAAAATAAAAATCAGGCTCATAAACCCAAGCAGGATAATGTGACCGGCAGTCATATTAGCAAACAAACGGACCATCAGTACGAATGGCTTGGTGATCACTCCCAGAAATTCAACAATCGGCATAAGCGGAATCGGAAATTTAAGCCACCAGGGTACACCCGGAGCATTAAAAATATGTATCCAGTAATTTTTATTTCCTATAAAGGTTGTAATCACAAAAGTGAACATGGCCAGTACCAGCGTGATGGAAATATTTCCGGTAAGGTTGGCGCCACCGGGGAAAATCGGGATCAGGCCCAACAGGTTATTGAAAAAGATAAAGAAAAATGCCGTCAGCAGAAAAGGCATAAAACGGGCGTGATTCTTTTTGCCCAGTCCGGGAATGGCAATATCGTCGCGCACAAAAAGTATCAATGGCTCAAGTATGGATTGCAGCCCTTTGGGAGCAGTATCGGGATTTTTTTTGTACCGGTTGGCGATGGAAATGAAAATTACGCACAACAGTATCAGGCTGATAAACAGGGATACTACATTCTTGGTAATCGAAAAATCGAGCGGTAACTTAGCCGTGGCATCCGGTGTTTCACCGTCGGCCAGCACTTTTATGATCTTTCCCTTGGTTTCGCCTTCGTTTGATAAGCGATATCCCATATAGGCTTTCTCACCATGATGAAAATTACCCGAACTGAATGTGACAAGTTTGCCCTTATCAATTAAAATTACAGGCAGAGGGATCGAAAGATGAAATTCGTTGTACGTTAAAATGTGCCATTCGTGTGCATCAACGATATGATCGATGATCATTTCACCGGCGTCAAAAGGTTTCTTCCCGGTTTGTTCGTGCGCTGGCGCGGCGGGGCTTGCAACAGTATCGGATGTAATGGTATTACCATACGAAACCCCTGCAAAAAACAAGGCAAATAAAGCGAGCTGTAACCTGACTGAATATAGTAACTTTCTGATCATTAGCCTATTTTCGGATTGAGGTGCAATATTACTAATTTTTCGTGAAAATATGCCTGTTTTCCTTCCAAAATTATGAATTTCTTTCGCTCTGTACGTTTAAAAGCAGAAATACCATGATATTTTTCTATACCTGTTTCATTTAAAAAGGTAAACATCAGTGAAAAAAATAACCTGCAAAATGTACACCGACTTTCGTTCATATCTGTTTCTCTGCATATTACCGGCTGATATGATCAGGCTGGTAAGATGAACAGATTAACTATTTAGCCACTGTAAGAGTATTCAGACACCTTAGATCCCTCAACTCAGTTCGGGATCAGTTTGACTTGATAAGTTCAGCTCACTATCGTTCCTGAAATTATTGTCGCATTGATTTAAAAACCGGTACTTTTGTTCTTCTGAAATCTGGCATATGGAATTTACCGTTTTTTCTGATGATTCATTTATGCGTGAGGCGCTGAAAGAAGCCCGCAAAGCGCTTGGCAAGGATGAGGTTCCGATCGGAGCTGTTATTGTTTGTGAAAACCGCATTATTGCCAGGGCGCATAACCTTACCGAACAGCTGAATGATGTAACTGCTCATGCCGAAATGCAGGCATTTACCTCTGCATCGGGTTTTATGGGCGGCAAATATCTCGAAGGCTGCACCTTGTATGTTACAGTCGAACCCTGTGTGATGTGCGCAGGTGCATCATTCTGGACACAGATAAGCAGGATAGTTTATGGAGCTGAAGATATCAAACGCGGGTATTCACTGCTGAGTTCCTCGGTATTGCATCCGCGTACTAAAGTAACATCAGGAGTTCTTGCTGAAGAATGTGGAACATTAATGAAGGATTTCTTCCGGAAAAAACGCTGATGCAGTAATTTTTATACTTAAATTTTTTCGTGAAGTGGTGTAAATAAATATTCTTTTCTGCTGCAGTATACATTCTAATCTATTGTACATCAATACGTATTTTTGGAAAAGAATAATGAAATTTAAATATTTATTTTACTGCATATTTATTTTAATTTTTCGCCAGCTTTTCTCTGAATACCTTACCGGAAATTGTACTTTTGCCCTGTCATTATAAATTTTTTAACCTTGAAAAATATCAGATATTTTACCAATGGGGTGGATACTGTTGAGTGGAATGAGGAAGCGTGTATGCATTCGGGAAAGTGCCTGGTAAATTTGCCTGGTATTATTAAAAATTCTGAAGCAGAAAGTATTAATGTATCCGAAAATCAGTTTGAAACCATCGTTAAGCAGGCCGATTTTTGCCCCTCAAAGGCATTAAAACTAAAAGATAACAGGTAAGCCTTTCCCTTGAACTCTGTTATAGCAATCCGGAAGTCCATGTATTCCAGCACCCTTTTATTCATCCACCGGCCTTTTCGGAAAGCAGATTAAACACTAAATCCGGCTTTGGAGCGTTTTTTGATTGTTCCTGCTTAAATTTTTACAAATGTCCCGGTTTCTTCTCCTCCTGTTTTTATTGTACAGCCTGTCTGCAGGTTCGCAATCCTTCCGAACCTTGGGCAATACTGCATTTATTCGGGGCGAGAAACTTACATTCAAAGTTGCCTTTAACTCGGCACTTACAGGAAGCATCACCGGAGGAAAAGCAACACTGGAAGTAAAGGACGATAAAAAAATTATTAACGGCCGGGTTACATACC
>CAIJPI010000078.1 GCA_903822525.1 uncultured Bacteroidales bacterium
AGATTTTATGCTTCGGCGAAATATTATGGGATAACCTACCCAGCGGGCCTGTTCCCGGAGGTGCTCCCATGAATGTTGCGCTTCATTTATCACGTTTTGGCATCAGTTCATCAGTAGCAAGCAGTATTGGAAATGACAAGAAAGGAGCTGATCTGATCACATTCTTAAAACAATCCGGATTAAGAACAGATTTGGTTCAGGTTCATGAAACACTGCCGACAAGTGAAGTCCTTGTTTTTCTGGATGAGCATAACACTGCTTCCTACGAGATTTGCGAACCGGTTGCCTGGGATGGAATTGCTTTAACTCCTGAATTAATTGACGAGGCAAAATCATCCACAGCCATAGTCTTTGGCTCGCTGGCGTCACGAAACTCAACTACTCGAAATACACTTATAAAACTGCTGGAGAATAATATTCTGAAAATTATGGATGTTAACCTCAGGCCACCTTGCGATACTGAAGCAAATGTTAAACCCCTTCTCGAAAAAGCTGATATTGTAAAGTTGAATGATGATGAACTGATGAAAATTTCCGCCTGGTATAACTTATCAGGTACACTGGAAGATCGGATACTATCGTTCGGCAGTTTGTTAAACCTGGAAACGTTAATTGTAACTTTGGGAAAAAACGGGGCATATATTCTTCATAAAAATCAACTCTACCATCACAACGGATTTAAAGTGGCTACTGAAGATTCAGTTGGGGCCGGCGATGCTTTTCTTGCAGGCTTTCTGGCTGCCTTTTTCGATGGAAAAGATTTGAACACAGCCTTAACTGAAGCTTCTGCCATCGGCGCTTTTGTAGCTTCACAGCCCGGTGCAACTCCCAACTATACAAAAGATGTAATAAAAACCTTCATTAAGGATTAAAACAGTACCAGCACTTTTAATTAAAAAGTGATTAAAAATAGTTTCTAATCTATATTTACCCAACAAAAACCAAACAAATCAACCTATGAGAAACTTCAACACCAAACAATTAAAAATCCGATTTTTCCTCCTGGTATTTTTCCTGGGGATGTCGGTAGCCAGTGCTTTTGCCCAGGTGAAAATAACGGGCACAGTTACTGATGCAAGTAATCAGAGTACTATTCCCGGAGTGAGTATTGCGGTGAGGGGTACCAATGCAGGGACAATGACTGATATGAATGGTAAGTACACAATTGAGGTTAATGCCAAGTCAGTCCTGGTTTTTAGCTTTATCGGATTTACCTCACAGGAAATTCCGGTATTTGGGAAAACCATTATTGATGTTAGTTTGGCTACGACTGCTCAACTTCTGGATCAGCTGATTGTAACAGGATATTCATCACAGAAAAAGGTGGATGTTACCGGTGCAATTTCTGTTGTTGAAATGAAAAAAATCGCTACCCAGAGTCTGAGTTCTGGTAACGTAATGCAAGCATTACAGGGTAATGTTCCCGGCTTGTACGTTACCAAATCAGGTAATCCATCCGGCGCAAGCGACCAGATTTTAATCAGGGGAGTAAATACTCTTGGTGACACTCACCCGCTCTATATTATTGACGGAGTTCCTACTACAAGACCTGAGGTTTTTGCAGCATTAAATCCAGGGTCTATCGAATCAGTCCAGGTATTGAAAGATGCTTCTGCCTGTTCCATTTATGGATCGAGAGCTGCCAACGGAGTTATTATTGTAACAACCAAAACCAGTGCAAAAAATAACGGGAAAGTAAATCTTACATTCAATACCAATCTTTCTGTGTTATCCGAAAAGAAAGAACGTTATGATATGATGAGTTCATTAGACCGTGGAAAGGTATTATGGCAGGCTTGTGTAAATGATCATACTGATCCAGCTGCAGCATACGGTGATATATATGCATATACCTGGAACAATGACTTTAATAACCCTGTACTTAACAGTGTTGCGGTGCAACCTTTTGTTGGTGGCAATGCTAACTATCCGGCAGGAAATACCGATTGGCAGGATGCAACTTACAAAAAAGGCTATGTAACCAATAACGACCTGACATTAACCGCCGGAAATGATAATGCATTTGTGATGGCTAATTTTGGTTATCTTAAGAATACCGGAATGCTGGTTTACACCAATTACGACAGAATAAATGGTAAACTGAATTCCAATTTCAAGATGTTTGACGGAAAACTAAAATTTGGTGTTAATTCCCAATTTTCATCATCAAATGAAACCGGAGCAACTCCGGATGTTGGAAGTGCTCCAACTCCTGGCCTTGCTATCAGCTTAGCCCCAACAATTCCATTGTACGGTCTGGATGGTAACTATGGCGGACCTTTTGGCGGAGGATACTCTGACAGGAATAACCCCGTATTAATGCAGGATAAGAATCAGTGGGATAATTCACATAATTCAATGATTTTTGGAAATGCATTTGCTGAATGGAAAATTCTAAGCAATCTGGTGTTCAGGTCAAGTATCGGCATGGATTATAATGCATTCAAGCAAAAAAATATTGAAGCCAAAATAAATAACGGATTTGTTACCCGTAGCACCAATAGTCTGGCTATGAGCACCTCCGATTATTTAAGCCTGGCATTCACTAATACGCTGAACTATAACCTGAAATCAGGCGAAAACAATTTCGATATTCTTGCAGGTACTGAATCAGTTAAAACAGATATTCAAAATATAAC
This sequence comes from uncultured Bacteroidales bacterium, assembly GCA_903822525.1. Taxonomy (GTDB): domain Bacteria; phylum Bacteroidota; class Bacteroidia; order Bacteroidales; family UBA4417; genus UBA4417. The sequence goes on from CAIJPI010000078.1 coordinate 2,640, forward strand.
ATCAACTGCATACGATTTTGCAATTGAAACAGAACCTTATTTTGTTTTAGGTGCTGCTTCAGGCCAACGGTCAACCGCCGGATTTAATACCGGGAGCCGGCTGTTATCGCAATTTGGTAAAGTTGGTTATAGCTACTCTGATTTGTTATTAGCATCATTTACTGTCCGCAGAGATGGTTCATCACGTTTCGGATCTGATACCCGTTATGGTATTTTCCCTTCCGCTACCGTTGGTGTGAGAATTAATAACCTGTCCTTTATGAAGGAAATGAAAGAGATAACTAACCTTAAAGTTAGAGTAGGTTACGGCGAAGTAGGTAATCAGTCAATCGGCGACTTAGCTCAGTTTGGTTTGTATGAAGCCCGCTATGGCCCTTCAATGAATGCTTATTCAGCTGGCTTCTTCGAACAATACTATAATGTTGGTACCGCATACGATATAAATGGTGTTAACACAGGAACTCTTCCTTCAGGCTTTGTATCAATACAGGCTGCAAATCCAAATCTAAAATGGGAATCAACCAAAGAAACCAATTTAGGTGTTGATTTCGGATTTTTAAATAATAAGATCGTCGGTTCATTCGATTATTTTATGAGAACCACCGATAATATATTAATTAAACCTCCAATCGCTTCGGCAATAGGTGAAGGACAGCAGAAATGGTTAAATGGAGCCACCAAAGATAACAGAGGATGGGAACTTTCCCTTGGATATCAGGACGAAACAAAAGGTGGTATTACATATTCTGTTTCTACAAACTTTGGAGCATTTAAAGATAAAATCACCAAGCTCCCCGAAGAAGTACAGGCAGGTTATCCCGGTCTTCCAGGCAACACTATCTTAGGTCATTCCCAATACGAAGTATTCGGGTATAAATCAGACGGAATTTTCCAGAATGCTGATGAAGTTGCTGCATGGCCAACCCAGATTGGTGCAGCTCCAGGCAGGATTAAATACGTAGACCTGAATGGTGATGGTGTTGTAAATTCATTAGATCAGGATTGGATTGGAACCACTTTACCAAAACTTGAATATGGTGTACGTGTTAACCTTGGATACAAAAGCTTTGATTTTTCAATGTTTGGTTCAGGTGTAACTGGTCGTAAAGGTATTGATGCATATATCTACTACAACAATTTTGTTGAGAGTCGTGAAAATGCAGGCCCAGGAACACTAAATGCATGGACAGTTTCAAATCCGGGTTCAGATATTCCAGCAGCTACCATTGTAGACAATAATAACGAAAAAAGAACGTCTGACTATTTGCTGAGAAATAACTCCTATTTTAAACTGAGAAATCTGCAGTTAGGGTATAATCTTCCTGCCGAAATCATTAAGAAAGCTGGATTGAGCCAGCTAAGAGTATATTTCCAGGGCGAAAATCTATTCTGGATAACTCCTAAAGGATATATTGGTGCAGATCCTGAAAGAACTGACATTAACCGTATTCCGGTACCAACCAGCTATTCATTCGGTTTAAGCGCAAGCTTCTAATCCATTAAGGACATAACTTAAAATCTAAAAATCATGAAATATATTTCAAAAATTCTGGTCTTTGTAACAGCAGGGGTAATGCTTGCCTCGTGCAGTAAAGATTTCCTTAATTATCAGCCGCAGGGAGTTGTAACACAGGAACAAGTTTCAACTTCTGCCAATGTTGATAAACTGGTAATTTCTGCTTATGCAGGAATAGCCAATGATGATATGGTCGGTCCAATAACCAGCATGTGGGTTTATGGCAGTGTGCGGTCGGATGATGCCTACAAAGGTGGTGGCGGAGTCGACGATGTTGGTGATGTTAATAAATATGAGCAATATTACCTTACAACTCCTGATCAGGGAGGAAGTGACTGGATGGCTCCACGCACATGGTCAAATTACTATAAGGCCATTTCACGGGCTAACCTGGCTTTGATTGCTGCAAATGGCCTGGATGCTACAAAGTTCCCTGATAAACTTAAAACCCAGGGTGAACTTCGTTTCTTAAGAGGGCATTCCTACTTCATGCTGAAAAGGCTGTTTAACAAGGTTCCTTTTATTGATGAAACAATGACCCAGGAGCAAATTCTGCAAACATCAAATGATTTGACAAGTGATGCACTTTGGAATAAAATTGCAGACGATTTCAAATTTGCCATGGATAATCTGCCCGAAGTACAAGCTCAGGTGGGCAGGGCAAATAAGTTTGCAGCAGCAGCTTACCTGGCTAAAGTGAGACTTTATCAGGCTTATGAGCAGGACGAAAATCACACGGTTACAAATATTAATCCTACACGTCTGCAGGAAGTAGTTGACCTCACCACTACAGTAATGGGTCATTATAGCCTTCAGCCTGATTATGCTGAAAACTTCCTCGATGGATATGATAATGGCGTTGAATCTATTTTTGCTGCCCAGTTCTCATTAAATGACGGTACCGAAGCAGGCAGAGCAAGCTATGCTACCGGATTAAATTCGCCTACCGGCACACCGCTTTATGGTTGCTGCGATTTCCACAAGGCCAGTCAGAACATGGTTAATGCTTTTAAAACCGACGCCAGTGGATTGCCAATGTTTGATACGTTTAACAATTCGGATATGGTTGATCCTGCCGATTTCCAAACCAATGGAGTCGATCCTCGATTAGACCATACCGTTGGAGTACCGGGTCACCCTTTCAAATACCGTCCTGATCTAATGATTTACGAAGTAAGTTGGGCAAGGGTTCCGGGAGTTTATGGCTTCTTCAGCAATATGAAAGAGCAGCAGTCACCCGATTGTGCATGTTATTTCAAAAAAGGACCATTTATGGGAACGACCAAGAATATCGATTTTCTCCGTTATGGCGATGTTTTGCTTATGCGTGCCGAGGCTTTAATTCAGTTGAACAGACAGGCTGAAGCTCTTCCACTCATCAATCAGATTCGCGCCAGGGCTAAAGCAAGTACTGACAGAACTAAATTGTCTGATGGTACTAATCCTTCAAATTACCGTATCAATGAATATCAGGATGGAGTTAACATCAACTGGACAAAAGACAATGCATGGAAAGCCTTGATGTTCGAAAGAAGACTTGAATTCGGTATGGAAGGCGACCGTTACTTTGACCTGGTACGTTGGGGTATTGCTGCTGAAACTCTTAATGCATACCTTGCCGCTGAAAAGACTAAAAGAGATTTCCTGAGCTTTGCACATTTTACCAAAGGCAGGGATGAGTATTATCCGATACCACAACGTGAAATAACCTTCACAAAAGGTTTGTATCACCAAAATGCCGGATATTAATAGTTCATTTAATTAAAATTGATAATCAAACAATCAGGCATTTCTTCGGCCTGGTTGTTTGATTACCTTTGAAATCATATTTTTAGTGCAAGGGAATAGAATGAGCCTGAGAATTCAATTCCGTAATTGGTAAATCCTGTAAAATTAACCAGATATGAAAAAATGCATTTTAATTTTAAGTTTTCTGGTGGCAATATTCGCTTTAACTGAATTATCAGCTCAAAACACCATTCAATCATACGAAAACAACACTGTAAATAAAAAATTTATACTTCTGCCTGTAAAAACCGGAGCTGCAAAAACCTGGATCACAGTAAATGTTGATGGAGTTTGGCAACACGAATTCGAAATTGAACTGGCCCCCGAAAATCCTGATTTCTATGCTACACTCGAAGTAGGGCAATGGAAGGGTAAGAAACTTGAGTTAACAGCCGAAACCGTTGTTCCCGGTTCAAAATGGCTGAGTTTAATTAAAACATCTGATCAAATGTCGGATGAGTCCCTTGTTTACAAAGAGGAATACAGGCCGCAATTTCACTTTGCACCCAGACGGGGATGGACAAATGATCCGAATGGACTTGTTTATTATAATGGCACCTACCATTTGTTTTTCCAGCATAATCCGTATGGAACAAGTTGGGGGAATATGACCTGGGGACATGCTGTAAGCAATGATTTGCTGCATTGGAACGAGATGCCTGATGCTGTAATTCCAGATAAAAATGGCGTTGTTTTTTCAGGATCAGCTGTGGTTGATTGGAACAACACCTCAGGATTACAAACAAGCCCTGTAAAAGATAATGCAGGAAAAATCACCAACCCGCCTTTGGTGGCATTTTACACCTCCACATTTGCAAACCGGGGAAAAGGAAAATCAGCGCAGTCGATGGTTTATTCAGTTGACGAAGGCAAAAACTGGATTAAATATCCCGGAAATCCAGTAATCCCTCATATAATCGCGGATAACCGCGATCCAAAAGTATTCTGGTTTGATGACAAACAAAATCCAAACAACAGCCATTGGACCATGGCTTTGTATATGGATGGAGAAGATTATGCATTGTTTTCATCGAAGAATTTAATTCAATGGGAAAAGATTTGCGACATAAAGAATTTAGGCTGCAGCGAATGCCCCGATATGTTTGAATTACCTGTTGATGGCAATATGCAGCATTCACGCTGGGTATTTTGGGGCGGCAACGGAAAATATCTGATCGGGAATTTTGATGGTAAAGAATTTAAAATAGAGAGCGGCCCTTTTACTACAAAATATGGCGGTAATGATTATGCTGCTCAATCCTACAGTGATATTCCGGGTACCGATGGCAGGCGAATCCAGTTCTCCTGGATGGCCGGTGGCGAATACCCGAAAATGCCTTTTAACCAGCAATTTACAAGCCCGCGAAACTTAACTTTACGCACTACACCCGATGGTATCCGGTTATGTATGGAACCGGTAAAAGAAATTGAAAAACTTCGCCTGCCAGATCCGATTAAGCTATCGGCAAGCGTAAATGGATTAACTAATCCTATACAATTACCCAACCTTAAAGGAGAACTTCTGGATATCGAAATTCTGTTTGATCTGAAATCATACAACGCAGCTGATACTAACCTGGTTCTTAAAACTGAAATCTTCGGGCAGGAAATTTCGTACAGGCCGGGCACCCAAATCATCAGCCTGGCAGCAATAAAAGCTCCTCTTGTTCCTGTAAATAATACTATTAAATTGCGTTTATTAGTTGACAGAACTTCAATAGAGCTTTTTGCCAATAACGGAGTAATCCAGATTGCTGCATGCTTTGTTAACAAAGCTAAAGACCCACCTGGCCTGACAATTGCAGGAAACAAGGGCCTGGCTGATGTAACAATTGAAGCATATCAGTTAAAGTCAGTCTGGGAAAAATAACATTAGTTTATACCCTTAAATATAAAAAGGTTGTAATCCAATAAGATTGAAAAAGCATTTTGAAACAAGTAGGAGAGTGGAGGCATGAAACACATATTAACGCGAAATATTTTATTTCTCTTTTTACTTTCATTTTTTGGAAGTTTCGCACAAAAACCTGCTCAAACCATTCCTGATTTCACTTTTTATAAACTCGACAAAACCCCTTTCTCAAATAAAAATGTTGCAAAGGGTAAAGATGTAATTTTTATTTTTTTTGATGTCACCTGCGATCACTGCCAGCATACTATAGGTACATTAAGTAAAAGGATCAAAGAATGTCAGAAAATCTCGATTTACCTCATCTCTTTAGAAGATAAAACAGCAATTACCAGCTTTTTTAACCAATATGGCAAAAACTTACTGGGTCAAAAAAATGTAACTATCCTGCAAGATTCAAAAGAACAGTTTATTACACAGTTCAGCCCAAGGAAATACCCTTCTGTTTTTCTGTATTCCGGTAAGAATAAATTACTCCTATACGACGATGAGGATCAATACCTGGAGAAATTATTTAAGATAATCAGTCCTGCCAGGAAATAAAGTTATAAAAGAGCATCTTCTTTTTGAAGGGAAAGAACTGCTAAAGAATTTTACTTGTTAAACTCATATTAGATCCCTGTAAGCCATATAATACGAGCTCAAATTACTGACACCATTTTTCAACCATAATTAATTAACTGCATCAATGAAATCAGGAAATTCAATAAAAATAGCTTTTTTTATTTTAGCATTCCTGGTTATTGGAAGAATCAGTGCTCAGCCAGTCACTATTCCTATCGAAACAAAAGATAATGCATTGGTGCTTCAGACTGATAATGACAACCGATTATGGATTGTGTATTTTGGGGATAAACTTTTAAATACAACTGATTATGCAGCTGTTTCAAAGCAATATAGTTTTCCGGAAGGGAATTCAGGGATTTATAATAATGCCTATACTGCATCAGGCACATGGAATCTTTCAGAACCGGCATTGCAGATAACTCATGCGGATGGCAATCCTTCAACCGAATTAAAATATGTAAGTTTCGAAAAGCAGAATGAAACAGAAAACGTTACGCTTACCAAAATAAAACTCAGAGATCCGGTTTACAAACTAGATGTTGATCTCTATTATAAAGTCTGGATAAACGAAAATGTAATCGAACAATGGACCGAGATTACCAATAATGAAAAAGCTGATGTTGTTTTAAACAAATATGCATCTGCAAATTTATTCTTTCATACTAAAAGCTTCTATCTTACTAGTTTTCAGGGTGAATACCTGAAGGAAATGCAGCCTGTGGAAGAGAAATTAACACAAGGTATTAAAAGTATTGAATCAAAATTGGGAACAAGGGCCATGTTGCTGGGAACGCCTAACTTTATTTTGTCAGTAGATGGACCTGCTAAAGAGAACAGCGGGCAGGTTGTTCTTGGACAGCTAGCCTGGAGCGGAAATTATAAACTGGATTTTGAAATCACTTCAAATAAAACGCTTCGTTTAATTGCAGGAATTAATCCGTATGAATCTGCTTATTCCCTGGCAGCCGGAGCATCTTTTAAAACGCCCTCATTGATCTATACGGTTTCAAACAGTGGAACCGGTCAGGCCAGCCGACAGCTACAAAGCTGGGCCCGAAAATACCGTGTCCTAAAAGGCGAAGGCGAAAGACTTACGCTTTTGAATAATTGGGAAGCTACATACTTTGATTTTGATGAACCTAAATTAACTGCTTTATTTAACGATGCGAAAAGTCTGGGTGTTGATCTGTTTTTATTGGATGACGGATGGTTTGGAAACAAATATCCCAGGAATAATGATGATGCAGGTCTGGGCGACTGGCAGGAGAATGTAAAAAAGTTGCCTCACAATATCGGTTATCTCGTAAAGGAAGCGAAAGCAGCAGGTGTAAAATTTGGAATCTGGATTGAACCCGAAATGGTAAATCCCAAAAGTGAACTGTACGAAAAACATCAGGATTGGGTGATCAGGCAACCGGAACGGCCCGAAAAATATTATCGAAACCAATTGGTGCTCGATTTGTCAAATCCTGAAGTTCAGAATTTTGTTTTTGGAATTGTTGATGGACTGTTTACTAAAAATCCTGAACTCGCTTTCATCAAATGGGATTGCAATGCTGTTATCTACAATGCATATTCCGAATATCTTGCAAAAAATAAAATTCCACAAACACATCTTTATGTTGATTATGTAAAAGGATTATACGCTGTGCTGCAGCGTATACGAACAAAATACCCTTCGGTTTCGATGATGTTATGTTCGGGTGGCGGCGGCAGAGCTGATTATGAATTGCTGAAATATTTCACTGAATTTTGGCCAAGTGATGATACTGAACCGGTTGAGCGCATTTTTCTGCAATGGAATTACTCGTATTTTTTCCCATCTATTACAACGGATTGCCATGTTACCGATTGGGGAAAACAACCGATAAAGTTCAGGGTAGATGTTGCAAGCATGGGTAAACTGGGATTTGATATAGTTGCCAATAAATTGAATAAAGATGATCTGGTTTTTTGCCAGGATGCGATCAAAAATTATGATTCTTTTAAAGACATAGTCTGGCATGGAACTCAGTATCGTTTGGCAAGCCCTTACGAGAACCCGGTTGCATCCATTGCATATGTAAATGACGATAAATCAAAAGCAATCATGTTTACCTATTTGCACAGCACCCGCTTTATGGAAAACGCAACTGAAAGGCCTATTGGAGTAAATGGATTAGATGTAACAAAGAAATACAAAATCAAAGAAATCAATCTTTATCCTGGAGCTGTTTCCGGTATCAATTCGAACCAGATTTATTCAGGAGATTTTTTAATGAATGTTGGGATTAATCCGATTGTAAATGCAAAGAGATCAAGTGTTGTACTGGAAATCACCGAAGTGAAATAAAGCTAATGGATTGACATCAAAGCTCTCAACTATTAAGAGGCTATAATCGATAATGTTGCCTCAAATAGTTAAAACAAACCTATTACATATATCTAAAAATTATGAAAACATTAAATTTCTTGCTTCTGATTCTGGTTTCCGGATCACTTCTTTTTTCTTCTTGCAAGAGTACCGGCACGAAAACAACAGATGTTCCGGTACAATACGCCGAACAATATCGTCCGCAGGTTCATTTCTCTCCTCCTTTCGGATGGATGAATGATCCGAATGGAATGGTTTTTTTCGAAGGTGAATACCATTTGTTTTATCAATACTATCCGGATTCAACTGTTTGGGGACCTATGCACTGGGGACACGCAATAAGCACCGATCTGATGCATTGGGAGAATCTTCCAATTGCTTTATATCCTGACAGTTTAGGCTTTATTTTTTCGGGAAGCGCTGTTATCGATGTGAACAATACATCGGGATTTGGAAAAGAAGGGAAACCAGCAATGGTAGCAATCTTTACCTTGCATGATATGGCTGGCCAAAAAGCCGGAAAACAAAATATAGAAAGCCAGGGAATTGCTTACAGCATTGATAAGGGTCGTACATGGACGAAATATGAAAAAAATCCGGTTTTGAAAAATCCCGGGACTCTTGATTTCCGCGACCCTAAGGTTTCGTGGAATAAAGAAGCCCAAAAATGGATCATGACTCTTGCTGTTGGCGACCATGTTTGCTTTTACTCATCAGCTAACCTGAAAGAATGGTCACTCGAAAGCGAATTTGGTAAAGGTATAGGTGCTCATGGTGGCGTTTGGGAATGCCCTGATTTGTTCCAATTACCGGTTTCAGGTAAGGCCGATCAAAAGAAATGGGTTTTGATTGTTAATATTAACCCGGGCGGGCCCAACGGAGGATCAGCTACTCAATACTTTGTTGGTGAATTCGATGGTCACAAGTTTGTGAATGAATCAACTGATACACAGTGGGCCGATCAGGGGAAAGATAACTATGCTACTGTAACTTTTTCAAATATCCCTGAATCGGATGGAAGGTGCATTTCCATTGGCTGGATGAGTAACTGGCAATATGCAAATGTTGTTCCTACCGGAGTATGGCGGAGTGCAATGACACTGCCACGTGAACTTAAATTGATTTCCGAAAACAATAAATATATAATGATTTCGGAACCTGTAAAAGAAATCCAGGTGTTGCGCGAACGGAAAACTGAATTGAAATCAGGAGTTATAACAGGAAAACTGGAACTTGATTCGCAGATTTCAGAGTCTTTACTGCCAGTAGAGTTGGATCTGAAGTTCTCTCTTCCGGCTACCGATGCGTCAACAGATTTTGGTTTGGAATTATACAATTCAAAAGGCGAAAACCTGCTGATCGGATATGATAAAACCAAAGGTGTATTCTATATTAACAGGACTAATGCCGGGAATAGCGATTTTTCGAAAGATTTCAGCGGAGTACATACCTCTCCATGTTTACTTAACGGGTCAGCCGTAGAAATGCATTTAATTCTCGACGCTGCTTCGGTCGAATTGTTTGCAATGAGAGGCAAAGTAGCCATGACTGAAATTTATTTCCCGACTGAAGAATTCTCAGGAATTCGCCTCTATAGCAAGAATGGAAATGTGCAGCTTGACTCAGGTACAGCTTACAAATTAAATTCTATCTGGAAAGAAAGCAAGTAAGAATTATTTATATAATGAAGCCTTCGGGTGAAAACGGCGCTTAAAAATGGGTTTTTAAATATTTGACGTGGTTAGTTAAATGTGGTTTGACTGCAACCTGGTTCTGAAGTGCACCTTTATCGGGGCACCTAAGTTCCGGGTTGTTTTTTTGTCGGAAATCAGTTTATTGCTGTTTTCTAAAAAACATCCTATTCCGAAGTATTATTCTGAACAAAATCAGTAGGGGAAATGGAATAGAGGTCTTTAAAACATTTTGAGAAATAGGAAGGGCTCGAAAACCCTGTTTCGTAAGCAACCTCAGCTATATTTTTGCCGCTTTCCTGCAACATTACAGCTGCTTTTTTGAGCTTGATATTCCGGATAAATTCACTCACAGTCAGTCCTGTAAGGTGTTTGATCTTACGATAAACATGTACCCTCGAGAGACTTAATTCAACGCTCATCTGCTCTACACCGTATTCATTATCGGTTAAATGCTTCTCAATAATAACATTACATTTTTTTAAGAAATTACTATCGAGCTGCGAAATCTTATTTTCTTTCACAAATTGTGTAATCACATCCTGCTGGTAATGCTTGCGCAATTGCTGACGGTTATCAATCAGTCGCTCCACCCTTACCTCAAGGTGCTTTTTATTAAACGGTTTGGCAATATAGGAATCAGCTCCTGTTTCCAGTCCTTCAATCTTATGTTCGTGCGATGATAAAGCTGTGAGCAGAATGAGAGGAATATGGCAGGTTCTGATATCCGACTTCAGCTTCCGTGTGAACTCAAAACCATCCATTATTGGCATTTTTACGTCGCTGATAATCAGGTCGGGCTGCTCGATATACATTTTTTCAAATGCTTCAATACCGTTAGTCGCTGTCATGATTCTATACTTCTCATTGAGGCAAGATTTGATGAATTTGCTTACATCAGCATCGTCCTCAACAATAAGTATCAGCGGCATGTTTTCATAATCTTCCGAAATGTAGATTTGATTTTCGCTTTCTGTATTCTCCGCATCCTGATTTATTTCAGGGAATATTTGTTTATCAGTACGTGTAAATTCTGTGTCTTTATTGTTTATTTCATCTTCTGTAAAGTGATCCTTTCCCAGTTGGAAGAAAACTGTAAAAGATGAGCCCTCACCTTTTTTACTTTTCACTGTAATATTGCCATGATGCAGATCAACAAACCCTTTTGATAATGGTAAACCAATACCGGTGCCTGCAACGATATTCCCTTTTTCCTGCTCAACCTGGTAAAAACGTTCAAAAATCCAATTCAGACTATCTTCAGCAATTCCAATCCCATTATCCCTGATTTCGATTTCAACGGCTTCCTTTTCAATGCCGTTGAATATGTGCTGTACTTTATTGATATTCAAATCGA
>CAIJPI010000079.1 GCA_903822525.1 uncultured Bacteroidales bacterium
GAACAAAGCTTTTAGGTTTTCTTCCGGATCGGTTGTCAGTTGAATATTTGACAGCCTTTTTTCGGTATTGGAGGCCAGGTAATTTAGCATCGACAGTATGATTTCCTCTTTACTTTCAAAATGACGGTAAATGGCACTTTCGGAAAATCGCATTTCTTTTGCCAGGTTTTTTATTGTCAGCCCACTTACGCCTGAGGCTGTTAATATTTTTCCGGCTGCTTCAATAATTTCTAGTTGGCGCGTTGTAATTTCCATTGCTAATATTGTATCTGATTAATTCTTTGTTTTGGTGTGATTTGAGCAGTATGCCGGTTAAAGCACTTTTGTCGGACTTGTTGGTCGTGGGGCCTTTACAACCAGTATTCGGGCTGCTCTGTCCGATTGATTGCTGATGTAATGTACAATATCAGCAGGACTTTCGACCAGCGAGTCAGCTTCGCAAACTTCACTTTCTTCACCTATATGTATGGTGGGTGTTCCTTCAATAATAAAGAAAAAAACATCAACCGGGGTTTTATGCGGTTTAAGACTTTCGCCGGGCTTTAAAGCCATGAGCATGGCCTGGGCCGATTCCTTGTTATACATCTCTCTGACGTCAATCTTGTGGGGCGTATCTTTAACTAACTGATGTTGATATTTGGTGATTATCATTTTATAAGGATTATCGGGTAATAATTAAAAGTAAGTGAGTATTCGCTCACAAAGGTAAACTATAAAGTACGGCGAATGCAAGTTATTTGAAAATAAATTTTATAAATAAGCGTAAGATATTAATAATGAGGAATAAAAAATCTATTTAAATTTAATTTAAACAAGTAATTATTGGCAAACAAGACAAGTTTTGAAATCTAAATGACGAAAAAATATAATAGCAGATGTTGAAAATTACGGAATAGGTTGTTGAAGGCAACTTTTTAAAACATAAAAAATCTTTTCTGATTACCTGACTATTTGGATAATCAGGTTTTTGTGAACTTATATTCTTGCATGATGGCAACAAATCTTTTAATCCTGAATATTAATGACTTCTTATTTTTTCGATCAGAATCCGGTCATAATCTTTCACCGCCAGTTTGATACTTGAAATTATAATATCCGGATCATCTTTCTGAATCATATGCCCGGAGCTGGAACAATAAAAGAATTTCCCATATTTGAGAGGATTAATCAGCTCAATCCAGCTTTCCATTTTAATATCATTGTTTATTCTGAACATCTTTTCATGATCATATAAAGAGGCTGTTTTTTCATAAATAAATGGATATCCGCCGGCCATTATGAAATGAACTGGTACATCGGGTAAGGGATTCCGGTTACAGAGTTCATATCCTGTCCTGCTGAATTCCCTCTGAGCTTTCATTTCTTCAACTACAAACTTAGGCCCCTGGGCCATATATTCATCAGCAGATTTGTCGTATTCGACAAAAAGTGAATCGATCTGGTTTTGGGTTAGACCGATTTCCCTGTAACATGATCTTCCACCCACTGCTTTTTTTACAAAGTCATGAGGATCAACAAAAATCAATCCTGCAATTTCATCAGGGTATAATGACGCGAAGGTCCTGATATATGCCGCACCCCAGGAATGTCCTACGAGTATGTATGGAGGAAATAGTCCTTTTGCAAGAAGCGTTTGCCTTAGTATATCAGTGATATGATGAATAGTCGGAAGTTGGTTGTCATCTTCCGAACTTCCTATTCTTGGCCGGTTGTAGGCGAAAGTGGCATTTCCCTTTGAAACTTCTTTTATGACTGGCAGCCAATATTCAAAATCAGTACCCCTGCCATTTTCAAATACAATAACCGGTTTCCCCTTCCGGTTGTTTTCCATTCCATATGTAAGCAGTTCAATCTTGAAACCGTTTACCTGAACAAAATCAAGATTGGGAAAAGCTTCCTTTTTATTGGCCAGCACTTTTTCAAGCAAGGTATTCCACCTGTTATCTTCATGAAGCAGTATGAAATCAGGATCTGACTTTATAGTTCCATAATTGGTATAATTCATTTCTGTTACAATATAATTTAAATGGCTGAATGCACTGTCGGAGTGTGTTGCCAAAGCCCAGGAGCAGGCAGCATTGTAGCGATGGGTTATCGTTATTTTAGCATCAGGTGCTTTAAACGCTTCAGAAAATGCGAAAGCAGATTTGGCAAAATCTTTCATCTGATACAGCGAGTCTGCTTTTCGGATAAGAATATCATATTTACCAGGATTAGTTTGCCCGAATAACAATGATATGCTGAATGAAAGAATTAAAAATAGTATTTTGCTTTTCATTTGATATAATTGTTTAATTCATGTTTACTTTTCCGGATTATTAATACCCGATTCGCTAGAGTTTGTTAAAGGTAAGACTTATTACGCTTGATAATTTCTGATATGAATGGGAAAATTCTGAGTCAGGAAAATATTCAAAATGGATAACAAGGATTTTTTTGCTTTCAATTATCTTATTAGTTCGCTCAAGGTTGCATACATCTTATTCCCTCTTGCATACAAAACGTTACTATGCAGCTTTATATACTGATAAAGGAGAAAGACCGGTCTGTTTGTGTTTTAACGCTTTCCTTTCATAACAAGCAGATAAAATAAGAAAGGCGAATCCGTTTGGGATTCGCCTTTCTTATCTGCAGTTCAGGTATCTTTATTTAATATCGAATTCGTAAGGCATAAGAGCTTGTATCCCTTTCATTTTGCTCATCTGGCTGAGATAATGGAAATAAGGGTAAGCAGGACCCATTTCTTTCTTCAGGAAAACGGATGTGTTATCACCGGTGAAAGCTTCCATCAATTGCTCGAAAGTATCTTTCTGCTCTGGAAGATCCATAGTACGGTAATCTTTCAGCTTTGCTAATCTGGCAGCTTCTTTAATGGCATCATTCAGCCCGCCGAACTCATCAACCAGCCCTATCCGCTTGGCATCCACTCCGCTCCAAACGCGCCCTTGTCCGATGCTGTCGATCTGAGCAACAGTCATTTTGCGGCCTTCGGATACATGGGTGATAAACGTAGAGTAAATATTTTCAATATCCCCTGTGATTATCTTTTTCTCAGCATCATTCATAGGCCGTGTTACTGTTATATAGTCGGCATAGGGATTGGTTTTTACTTCATCAAAGGTGATCCCCAGGTTTTTATTGAACATCTCCTTCATATTGGGAATAATTCCGAATACACCAATAGATCCGGTAATAGTATTCGGGTAGGCATAAATTTTATCAGCAGCACACGAAATGTAATATCCTCCTGAAGCAGCTACATCGCCCATAGATACAACAACAGGTTTTGCCTTTTTGGTAAGCAGCATTTCGCGCCAGATGATATCCGAAGCCAATGCGCTGCCACCTGGAGAGTTCACCCTGAGTACTACAGCTTTCACTTTGTCGTCAAGCCGGGCTTTGCGAATTGCTTTCGAAATGCGCTCCGAGCCTATCGATCCTTCATCTCCTTCGCCGCTGATAATATTTCCATTAGCATAAATAATAGCGATAGTATTATCGGATGATTTTTTATCAGGTTCAGGTGCTTTGGCATACTTTCCTAATTTCATGAATTTCAGGTCTTTGTAATTTTTTACATCAACCCGGCCTTTCAACTCATCTAACAATTCATCTTTATACATAAGCTTGTCAACCATTTTCAGGCGAACAGCATCTGCAGGCAAATGTATTTTATACTCATTTGCAATGGCATTCAAATCCTCGACCGGAATATTGCGACTGGCCGAAATACCTGCCAGCATATGATTCCACATGCCTGTTATAAAAGTAAGGGTCTGTACTTTATTCGCTTCGCTCATCTTGTCGAACAGAAAAGGCTCAATGGCGCTTTTAAACTTTCCATGACGGATCACCTGAGCCTGAACATCTATTTTATCGAGCAACCCTTTGAAAAACATAACCTGCCCTACCATGCCCTTGAATTCCATGGCACCGGCAGGATTCAGGTATATTTTGTCCGATACGGATGCCAGGTAGTACGATTTCTGAGTGAATGCCTCCGAATAGGAAACTATAAACTTCCCTGATTTCTTAAAATCGATCAATGCATTCCGTATTTCTTCGATAGTAGCCTGCCCGGAAGGAACATCCGAAAGCTCCAGATAAATACCCCTGACCTTGGAATCAGTTGATGCTTTTTTCAGCGTGCTTACAATATCGTTCAGGCCGAGCTGTTTTGAAGCATCCGGATTGCCGAAACTAAAATGTGCAAACGGATTGTCCGATGAGCGCTCACCTATAGGTTGATCAAGCGATACCATTAGTATCGTTTTTTCGGGAACCACTACAGTTTCTTTACTCCCAAACGAAGCTACCGAAACTATAATGCCTACAAAAATAATAAATACCAGAAATCCAGCCAGCACGAAACCCAGCATGGAAGCGAAAGTGAATTTGAAAAATTGTTTCATAATTGTATGTTGAATTAAGATTTAAACAATAAGACGGATATTTTGTACGAAGTTACAGCATTAATCAGAAAAATATTCAGTAGCTCCAGCATAAAGTGAAATATGTTATTGTTATATTGTTTAGCGCTGAGCAGGAAGATCAGATGCAGAGACGCCAGCATAAAAAAGATACGGTGGCAACTAAATATGCTAACTGTTTAAAACTTGTTCGGAGTTTCTGATGGAGGTATTAAACTCAAATTGTATCTTTGGGCCTGAGAGGTTTTACATGGCAAAGATTTATTTATCCTTAGGAAGCAATCAGGGTGACAGGTTAAAATCATTGGTGGAGGCAACAAAACTGATTGACAGTCTGATCGGCGATGTGCTCGACTATTCGTCGGTTTACGAGTCAGATCCATGGGGTTTTAAGGCAGAAACAGCATTTTATAACCTTGTACTATTGGTCGAATCGCTGCTCACGCCTATGCAGATATTGGATAAAATACTCGAAATTGAAAAAACACTGGGCCGCATACGTTCAGGTACCGAATACAGCAGCAGGATCATTGACATCGATATCTTGTTTTATGATCAGGATAAGGTTAGCGGGGATAAACTTATTATTCCTCATCCCCTGTTGCATAAGCGAAGGTTTGTTGTAGAGCCGCTGGCAGAGATAGCAAAGGATTTTATTCATCCTGGTATCCGGTTGAAAGTATCGGATATACTGTCAGAATTAGAAGATGACGGTAATATTTGTGTTGCTGTTGAAAAAAATGCTTTATCTGAATTGTTGAATATAATAATCTGAGCTGATTTCTTACCAATGAACATCCCATATAATTATATAGCCATCGAGGGCAATATCGGAGCCGGAAAAACAACGCTGTCAACACGCATGTCGCAGCAATTCAACACCCGGCTTATTCTAGAACAATTTGAGGATAACTCTTTTCTTCCTAAATTTTATGAAGACCCTTCGAGATATGCGTTCCCGCTTGAATTATCCTTTCTGGCCGACAGGTTTCAACAGCTCAAAAGTCAGCTGGCGGTTCAGGATATGTTTCACCCGGTAACCATTGCCGATTATTTTATACTAAAGTCCCTGATTTTTGCAAAAAAGACGCTCAACAGCGAGGAGTTTACGCTTTATACACGCCTTTTTTCAATTATAGAGAATGTACTGCCCAAACCTGATTTGCTGGTATACCTATACCTGGATATAAGCAGGCTGCAATCGAATATCCGTTCGCGCGGACGGGTGTATGAACAAAAAATTGAAGACGACTACCTGCAGAAGATACAGGAAGGTTATCTCGATTACATCAGGCAGCAGCAAGGTCTGAGGGTTCTGCTTATCGATACCAATAAACTCGATTTTGTAGCCCGGCAGGAAGATTATGATACACTTGTTGGTATTATTATGCAGGAATACCCTGTCGGAATACATCGTATAACCCCCTGATACAGGGATATAGCACCCTTCTTCTTTTTGCAAAGCTATAATTGCTGCGAGCAAAATATTATTCCGACCTTTACCCAGAAAATTTAAAGGATCAATTCCCGGTTTCTCATAGAGAATAAAGGGTAAATGGTGATAGTTCCTACAATAAAATAATTGAATTTATAATCAGAGTAGTAACATGAATGAACCCTGGCTTATTAGTGTGCTTTTTTTTGCCGGTTTATGTACCGTGTTTTTTATGGTGTTAATACGCGCTAAACGTAAGACGGCGGTATTACAGTCAGTTTACGATTCCTGCGTTCAGGAAAATGAACAGCTGGCTGATGAAATCGATAGGGTTAAGGAGGAATTGCAACTTATCAGGCTGAAGGCCGGGGAGTCTGATAGGTTAAAAGCCGCTTTTTTGTGTAATATGTCGCACGAACTGCGAACACCTCTGCATGCAATTATGGGCTTTGCCGGTTTAATTTCCAATCCTTCCATTTCGGAAGAAGATAAAGTTGTTTATGCTGACATCATTAACCGCAACGTAGATTCATTGCTCGAAATTATCAGCGATATTTTTGATATCTCGCAGTTCGAAGCCGGGGTAACTGGTGTTGAACTCGAACCGGTTAATGTAAATGATCTTCTGAATTCGATACAGACCTGGATTAACCTTGAAAAAGCAATTGCAGGCAAGGATGATATTATGGTTAAGGCGAATAAAGCCAACAAAGACAGTAGTTTTTCTATTCTTACCGATGCCTACAAATTAAAAAGGGCACTAGGTCATCTTGCTTTTAATGCCCTTAAATATTCAGAATCGGGTACTATTGAAATCGGCTATACTTTCAGCGAAAATAAAATCATTGATTTTTATGTGAAAGACGAAGGGATAGGCTTTTCGAAGGATAAACTGGGTGTTATCTTTTCGCAGTTCAGGCAGGTTGATGAAACACCTACCCGGCAATATGGAGGCTTGGGTCTGGGACTTACTGTAGCCCAGAAATTTGCTGCTATCCTTAACGGCAGGCTATGGGCCGAAAGTAATCCAGGCGAAGGGTCAACATTCTGGATTTCACTGCCGATCAAATAGGCTGCCCGCTTTTGAGTCAGGTGAATGAATAGCCGGAATTTGCCTGCGATATTTCAGCCAACCAATAATTCGTACATCGCTAGCTGCTCATCTTTGTTGGGTATTCTCAAGTCGGAATAGTTACTGACTGTAAAATCGACTTCGGAATACGTTGCGCCAGCCCAACCCGCATATTCTGAATTTTCAACTGAACCTCGTATCCTTTTGTCATCTTCTTCTATAAAAGAATTTATTCCTGACAATTCAGGCAATTCTTGATCTGTTCGACCTTGTGAACTGGCTTCAATTTCACTGGAGCTCAGGTTGCGGCCGGCAGATATAATTTTTATGCCAATAAAAACGGAGCAAACTAAATACACAAAACCAAAAAACAATCCGGTCCTGGCGAAATCAACAGGATAATTTGTATTACTGAAAATCAATATCTGAATACCTGCAACAATACTTGATGCAAGTATAAAATAGCCAATCTGATTTAGATTTTTTCCTGCAATTTTAATTCTGGATTCTTTGATTTTGTTCATGCTTTTTGAAATTAGTGAATATCATAATTCTGCAATAATTATTCTTAAGCTATATCCGTAAAAGTTTATAGTGTAGTTGTGTCGACAGGGGACCTTGAAAATTGCCGGATTCTTTTATCATCTGAAGCATCGATATGTTTGATTTTTACAAAAATATACCGCTTCTGCTGGAAAAAGTTAAAATTTATGTTTTATCGTGTTAGTAACATGTTAATGTAATTTTGAAAATACTGAAACTGCCTTGTATTTAGGTAAATATGATTTTGGGGGCCGAAAATACATACCAGGAGAAGGATAGTAAAATCACATGAATTGGATTACTTATAGAAAGAATAGTGTATTTTTTTTACTCATATAAAGATTCGAGATCCGGGAAATGTGACGCATTGTATACGCATCAAACAAGCGGTATCAGATTCAGGGCTCCCCGAAAGTGAAATTCATAAGAAGCACTATGCCGATATTCAGCAGGCCATTTATGCATAGGTTGAAAGGA
This sequence comes from uncultured Bacteroidales bacterium, assembly GCA_903822525.1. Lineage (GTDB taxonomy): Bacteria > Bacteroidota > Bacteroidia > Bacteroidales > UBA4417 > UBA4417. The sequence goes on from CAIJPI010000079.1 coordinate 7,958, forward strand.
AATATTCAGTAAGCGTTTTGTGTTTTTTATTGCAAAGTGGATATATCTATGATTTCATAACTCATAAATCTTTTATCGCCTTCGCTTTTTTTGCGCAAAATCAGGTCGGAACCAAAACGCTTCGTATAATTTATGTTAATATCATTTATCATCTTCGCCCGGCGCGACCGGCGGTTGTCATACTCCAGTAACTCAATCCCCAGCATCAGATCCAATTCGACAGTATCAATCGGCATTCCCTTTTTGGCCAGCAAAGTTGCAATAAGTGGCATTACATTGAGTTCTAACTCCTGGTATGATTTTGCATCTCTTTTCTGAATGTAGAGACGTTTTAGCCATAACACAAACAGAATTATACCCGAAATAACAAAAATCAGTGACATATAAAAATACCATTGTGTAAACAAGGATGGTTTTGGTTTAGCGAAATAACCCAACAGCGCAGACTTTTTAGCTTTTTCATCCATATCAGCTGTTTCAATACTTCCCTTTGTATTTATATAGGAGAATGTGTTCCCATTAACACAAAAAATGGGTGAGCTATTGAAGATTGCACCCTCCTGACGAAATATTTTTACTGAAAAATCAGTCTTGTTCACCATAATTATTCCGCTTATGGCATTTAATTCATTTTCAAGAATTATAAAATCTTTCAGGTCCAATGCGGTGCCACCCCATGTATTGTACCTGATATTTAAATCCTGGCTGGGGACCAGTTCTGTCCATTCATTTGTTTTCAGGTTCAGCAGGTAGGCATTTTTGCATGCTTCGAATTTACCGATGCTTTCGTCTTTTATTGAACCAAAAATGGATAACAGCGTGTCTCCCTTAACGCCCAGGCACCTCGAATAGTAGGATTCGGGTTTGTTTTTGGTAATATCCATTTCCCACGATCCTATTTTATTATCAAACTGCAGCAGATTACTGTGAGCAAGGTAATACCCGTAAGAACCCATCGAAAAGAATGTATCATTCTTTACATAAAAGAGATTTCCAAAATTATATCCGTGATAATACGAAGTATAGAGGTTTTCCCAGATGGAATCGTTCCAGATAAATACATCGAAATACCCTTCCCGTAAAGCGTAAACATGACCCTTATGAGGGATTATGGTGTATTTGTCCGCTTTCATGGAAATAAAAGTATGCGGCAATTGCTCAAGCATTTCCCTGTTCAGCTCCGCCGGCAACAGGCTGAAATCTTTGATCTCTTCTAGCCTGTTTCTGTCTAGAAATACTTTGGTTACACCATCCGCACAAGCCCTTTGATGGTAGCCGATACATAAGATGAAAAATACAAATACCTGAAAAAAGGTTTTATAAGACTTAATCATGGTTATAGTAGTCTGAAATCAGTTTTATCGAGATCGCAATATCTCAAAAACAAAGATATCAAAAAGATATTAAAAAGAATACTGAATTGTTGTAATAAAAATACTCTCAAGCAAAGGCTTAAATAGAACGTGTTGCAATGAAGAGCCATATTCCCGGAATATTTTTATATCTATGTAAAATACGTATTATACTTTCGTAGATTTGTAAGTATACCTCCTCCAGGAAAAATCTATTTCCGCAGACTATTCTGAATAAAAGCTCCTCTATATTCTTGTTTGCTTATAAAAGTATAATTTTTATTACTAACACGTATTATTATTGATTTCAAAGAGTATATCAAACAAATCAGCAATCGTGTGCAAATTTTTAACAAACCACAAACAATAAAAGTACTTGACTCATCTTGACAGTCTTTCTGACTGAAAATTGAAGTTTGTATGGAAAACATGATAAAAACTGGGTGACGCTGAAAACCGCAAGACAGAACAATTATGTCGAAATATTTACTCTAAAAATAATCAAAATGAAAAAAGCAATTTACTTTATCACATTGCTCGCTATTTTCAGCTTGAGCAACACTTCTTATGCACAACCTCTTGCAGGAGGAAGAGCCTTTACACTCGCAGTTTGTGATATTAACACCGCATGGGCATGGGGATACAATTCCTATGGACAACTTGGGAATAGATCAAAAATTGATAGCAATGTTCCTGTTTCAGTAAATGCTCTCACAGGCATCACCGATGTTTCCTGTGGTGACCGTCATTCCCTTGCCCTGAGAAATGATGGTACAATATGGGCCTGGGGTTCTAATGACAATGGTGCACTCGGCAATGGAACCGATACCAACAGCAGTGTTCCCGTTGTTATAAGTTCGTTGACAGGTATCACCGGCATTGACGGAGGACGGTATCATTCGATCGCACTGCGAAATGACAGCACGGTCTGGGCCTGGGGATTTAATGGGGAAGGTGCACTTGGAAACGGATCATACGTCAGTAGCAATGTCCCTGTGCCTATTACCTCACTTTCAGGTGTCATTGCTGTTTCAGCAGGAACAAATTTCTCTGTTGCCCTGAAAAAAGATGGTACGGTCTGGACATGGGGGTTTAATGGTGATGGAGAACTTGGAAATGGAACCAACATCAAAAGCAATGTTCCGGTTCCTGTAAGTTCTCTCACTGGCATCATCGCCATTTCAGCTGGATACTTTCATTGCCTTGCCCTGAAAAATGACGGCACGGTATGGGTCTGGGGGTTTAATGCCAACGGCCAGCTGGGAAACGGAAACTACGCTGACCTAAATGTCCCGGTTGCTTTAACTACACTGTCAGGCATAACCTCTGTAGCAGGCGGAAGATCCCATTCTTTAGCCTTAAAGAATAATGGAACTGTTTGGTCGTGGGGAAGTAATAACAGTGGCCAGCTGGGAGATGGAACCGGCATCAGCGTCAATCATCCTATTCAGGTGAGTATTCTTACTGACGTAAGCGTTATTGCAGCAGGAGAAGCACATTCGCTTGCTCGAAAAAATGACGGCACTGCCTGGGCCTGGGGAAGCAATCTCAATGGTGAACTTGGAAATGGAAACAACACCAGTAGCAAAGTTCCTTTACAAGTAGGTGGATTGTGCCCGGTCCTAAAAATAAATGAAATTACAGAACAAGTATCTGTTTCTGTTTTTCCGAACCCAAGTAAAGGACAATTTACTTTGATCCTTTCAAAGGATAAGGGAACTGTTGAAATTTATAATATGCTTGGGGGAAAAGTATATCGTTCTGAAATTAAGAATCAGAAATCAGAAATTAATTTATCAAACCAGCCTAAAGGAATGTATTTAATATCATTTTATGAAGGGCAAAAAATGCGAACGGAAAAAATAGTGATACAGTAACACATTACAACCGAGCTAATTTCAAAAAGTCTGTAAACCTGGTTTGAGTATGCTGAAATCATCAAATCAAATTCAATAATGTATACATTTATGTTTTCCCGAAAGAAAATAGGCTTTCAGGCGAACCCTGAAAGCCTATGTATTGTTTGTCGGAGTGGTCAGACTCGAACTGACGACCACTTGCACCCCATGCAAGTACGCTAGCCAACTGCGCCACACCCCGATCTTTGAAGAGCGCAAAAGTAAATATTATTTCCTTCCAATCCGCATACATCCGCTAATTATTAAAGATTTAAACTGCTTCACCCGGCATAGGTGCTGCTGTTGTATCTGCCTTTCGCCATTTCTACCGGATACAAAGCTGGACTTATCCATCGAGAAGAGTCAGGCAATGGATTTGGGATACAATGATAAATCATGGATCTGGATAGACCGAAAACACTTCATCCGTCAAACTGTCATATGTATGTCACCTTTTTTGTTGAATTATAAGTTCAAATCGGGATGGTATAATTTGTGTCTTACAAAGGGAAAACATTACTTTTGTACAAATAATAAAACAAACCTGAACTATGTCATCCACTGAATCCGAAAATGTTGAATGCCTGATTATAGGCTCCGGCCCTGCCGGATATACCGCTGCCATCTATGCCGCCCGTGCCGATCTGAAACCTGTTATTTATACCGGCCTTCAAATGGGCGGACAGCTTACCACAACCACCGAAGTTGATAATTTCCCAGGCTACCCTAAGGGCGTTACCGGTCCGGTTATGATGGAGGACCTGCAGCACCAGGCCGAACGTTTCGGAACGGATGTGCGGTTTGGTATCATTGATAAAGTTGATTTTCAGCAACATCCTTTTCAAATTGTTACTGACAGCGGGAAAGTTGTTATAGCCGAAACTGTAATTATCGCCACAGGCGCTACAGCCCGCTGGCTGGGACTGGAGTCGGAAAAGCAATATAACGGGCATGGCGTTTCAGCATGCGCTACCTGCGATGGATTTTTCTTCCGTGGTATGGATGTAGCTGTAGTTGGAGGTGGCGATACTGCCTGCGAAGAAGCATCCTATCTTTCGAAACTTTGCCGTAAGGTATACCTGATTGTTCGTCGTGATGAGTTGCGTGCTTCCAAAGCCATGCAACACAGGGTAATGAATACGGCAAATATCGAAATTGTATGGAATGCCATTACCGATCAAATCACAGGCGATAACAAAGTTGTTACCGGCGCAAGGTTAAAGGATGCCAAAACAGGCGAAATCAGAGAGATTGAAATTCAGGGATTTTTCGTTGCTATAGGTCATACCCCAAATACTGATATTTTCAAAGGTCAAATTGACCTGGATGATCAAGGATACATCAAAACCGTTCCCGGAAGCACCCGCACCAACATCGAAGGTGTATTTGCTGCCGGCGATGTTCAGGATCATGTGTACCGTCAGGCTGTTACCGCTGCCGGTACCGGCTGTATGGCTGCTATTGAGGCTGAACGCTGGCTGGGAGCCAAAGAATAAATAGCTGAACAGTTTAATGTTAAAAAGTGAATAGTAATGCTTTTTAACTTAGCTTATACCAGATTGTCTGAAAAAACGCTCCGATTAGGAGCGTTTTTCGTATACCATAAAATTAAATTTGCTTTAAACTGGAATCTTGACTACGATTTAAATACAAAACAATAATCTTGAAATTCAGTAAAATTGATCGCCCTTCTCCTACAGGAGAAGGGTAAGGGGATGAGGTCAAACAAAGAACGCCCCGGAAACGAGGCGTTTTTTTTGCTCTATATTTTTATTTGTTTAATTTCAGACAATTGGAAACAATTCAAATACAAAACATTAATCTTGAATTTTAGTACAATTGATCGCCCTTCTCCTACAGGAGAAGGGTA
>CAIJPI010000080.1 GCA_903822525.1 uncultured Bacteroidales bacterium
CTGTCACATTGAGCGAAGTCGAAATGCACTCGTTCAACGCTAAACCGAAAATATTGAGATGATTTAGTGGGCTTCGACTCCCCTTCGGCAAGCTCAGGGCAGGCTTCTCAGCCTGACAGTAGATTGAGCAAATAACTTGATAAATCACTTCAATTATAAAATTTAGACAGTTTCTAAGAGTTGGCCTGAATAATTCATCAGTTTCCGGCAATAGAACACGGATGACACAGATACAACGGATTTGAACGGATTTTTTTATTTATCGGTGTAAATCTGTAACATCCGTGTTCAATAAAAGTTTGTGAATAAATCAGGTGCCTGTTTCCTGATTTAATTCATACTTTTCTGCTATCAATAGCTTGGTCAAGGTAAAAATTGACCCGGTATTCAAAAAAAAACTGAATTTCGAAACGCATTAAAACAATCCTTTTATCAATTCATCAACACTAAGTTTCGAAAAATATGTGCTGATATCAAAAGGAGAAACGGCATTCCGGATAGCTGTCTCCTCATGCGGAATATCGGACAGTACGGCTTCAATCTCCTTTGGATCGCCATGTGAAAAATAATCACCAAAAATACGCGTCCGCAGAATTACTCCGTTCCGCACTTCCATACAGAATTCGATGGTGCCGCTGTTTTCGGTACGCATTACTTTCCTGAAATTATAATCAGGCGAGTTCCCAAAATTCCAGTCCCAGGTTCCATACCTTGTTTTCACCATTTCTTGTATTTTCAAGGTATCCTCTTCTGTAAGCTCATAGAACCTGGCATCAGGATACATGCCTGTAATATGATCCTGTATGAGTTCAGCAAACTGCAAAACATCCATTTCCTGCATCAAATGGCTGCTGATATTGGTAACACGGCTGCGCACCGACTTCACCGCCTTATCCTGGAACTTTGCCGGATCAGCATTTAAAGCCTGGCTCAGGTCGGTCATAAGTGCTGAAAACAAAAGGGTTCCATGATGCAAAACACGGTTTTTCCATACCATTTCGGCATTCCCTGAGAATTTTTTTCCTTCTATTGTAAGGTCATTACGGCCTTCGAAACGGGCATCAATTCCGAGTTTCTGCAAAACATCCAGTATAGGCATGGTATATTTGCGGAAATCGTTGAGCGTATGATCTTTATCGGATTGAATAAAGGTAAAGTTCAGGTTCCCCAGGTCATGAAATACGGCACCGCCGCCGGTAAGTCTCCTCACCACGCGTATATTGTTTTCTTTTACATAATCGGCATTGATCTCGGATAAGGTGTTCTGATGCTTGCCAATGATTATGGATGGCTCATTCCGCCAAAGCATAAAAATATCTTCGTCAGTTTCTTTCAGGAAATATTCCTCCGCTGCCAGGTTAAAATACGGATCGGTATGATGGCGCTTTACAATAAGCATAGTCGAATTTTAAGTCAAAATTAGTTTTTCCGGATGCACCCCGACAATTTTACCGGAAATATTTGGTAAAAAGTTATGCAATTCCATTCAAAACAACCCGGATAGTGTTAAGGTTCAACATAAGTAAGGATAATAAATTTTGTCAGCATAAATCTTCCGTTTTTCGTATATTTACCACATAAATATTTGCATAATTGCTAACCCCTAAAACCTGAAAAATATGTTTTTAAGCGTCATTGGACTTATTGTAATTGTAATTGGTTTTGTAATCGTCAAAACCGATTCGCCTTTTAAGGCTTATTCCGGTATCATCCGGATTGTCGGATTCCTGCTGGTATTAACAGGTGCAGGTTTATCGGCTGTAAAACAAATTGAACCCGGCTATGTCGGAGTTCAGAAACTCTTTGGGAAAGTGAACAATAACACGCTCGAGAGCGGGTTAAACGTGATCAACCCCCTGGTGGAAGTAGTAATGTTTGATGTCCGCACTCAGAATTACACCATGTCGAGCGTACACGACGAAGGCGACAAAACCGGCGATGATGCCATTCGGGTACTTTCGGCCGACGGGCTTGAGGTTATTATTGACCTCACTGTACTTTATAAGGTAGTTTCCAACGAGGCTCCCCGCATATTAAAAGAAATTGGTACCGATTACAGGAATACCATTGTACGACCTATTTGCAGAACCAAAATCAGGGATAATGCAGTATATTATGATGCTGTCGCACTGTATTCGACCAAGCGCGATGAATTCCAGGCACGTATTTTCAAAACCATTGAAGGCGATTTTAAAGGCCGCGGATTGGTTCTCGAACAACTGCTGGTGCGTAATATAACTTTGCCGGCATCGGTAAAAACCACTATCGAATCGAAAATTAATGCCGAACAGGATGCGCAGAAAATGACTTTCGTACTTCAGAAAGAAAAACAGGAAGCCGAACGTAAAAGGGTAGAAGCACAGGGAATTGCCGATTATCAGAAAATTCTGAGCACCGGCCTCAGCGACAAACAGCTGCAGTATGAAATGATCAAAGCCATTTCAACTTCGCCCAATGCCAAACTCATTATTATGGACAGCAAACGCTCCGCACCTTTTATTATTGACGCTAAGTAGCATACAAGCAATGTTGTTGCTTACCTTTAAACTAAAAAAAGCAAAAGTCCTGCCGCGTGCAGGACTTTTGCTTTTTAAAATGTCTCAGGCTATGCCTGATGAATTATAATTCGAATTAATCTAAAGGTAATTCCACTATTTCACCGGCGTTAGAACCTGAATATATATTTACGTCGAAGTGAAGGTATTCGAACCCGCTTTCGGGCATTTCGGACAGATTGGCGTTTCCGGCAAAATTCGTTACATCAAATCGCAGGTATTCAAATTCATTTTCCAAAGGCATTTCCGAAATCTCCGATTCACTTGTTCCGGCATATTTGCTGACATCAAAACGCAGGTATTGATTCAAATTATTTGATACTTCGGCTGTTTCGCTTTCGTTGATGTATTTATTTACATCAAAACGAAGATGGCTGAACTCAGTTGTGGAAAACGCGGTTGAAACGGCTGACCCGAAATTGTTTTTCAAAGCAGCAATCTGGTTCAATGTTTCTGCTTTTATAATGTCACCGGTATGTATGCTGGAAGGTTTTGCAATGGATACAACCGAAATGAACAGGATGAAGTTCAAAGTAACTAAGGCTGTGATAAGTTTTGTGGTTTTCATACTTATTTTGAATATTCTCTTTCGAGTAGTGTTTAATGACAGGTTTGTTTTATTGGAATGTGTATAGGACGATAGCCGATACTAAAAGTTACAAAAAACGGGTTAGCAATAAAAAGGCTAAGCTCAGTGATTGAAATAACAAACCAGGATATTTCGCAAATTATTGATTAAGTGAATTTTAACACTTCTATTAAAGCATAGGCTAATCAAAACAAATGAAGAGTGGTTTTTGTTTACAGCTTTCGGCTTTATATCAGAAGCAACTGTGAAATTATCAGGGCGATAGTTTTATCTAAACGGATTCCCTGTAAAAAATTCATAACTTCAGCTGTCGATTTTCGTAGTATCATCAACAAAATTGCAGGTTTCTGGTTTACTATTGTTAAGTTGATGTATTAAGGTATACTTCACCCGGTAAAATCCCGATAAACACTTATGATAACTGAGAACGATAAACTATCTGATTTGATCAGTAAAAATATTGATTTGCTTCCAGTGGTTCACCGGTTGGGGTTAAGCACACAGATCGGCGAAAAGACCATACACGAAGTATGCACCCTTCATAAAAAAGATCTTAAATTCATTTTAGGCATTTTAAACACTTATTCCTCGGCCGACTACCTTCCCAATCCTGAAAATGTGGAATTGACCCAGCTCATCGAATTCCTCAGCAAAACACATGAATTTCATAAACACACCACCATTCCCCGATTATATGCCTCGCTGGAACAATTGAAAAAACTCCTGCCGAATGAAAAACGGCTCATCATCATTGAAAACTTCCTCAATAAGTATATCGCCAAACTTTTAGCACACATCGACTTCGAAGAAAAGGAAATATTTCCCTTGGCAGGCAAAAAATTTAACCAGGAAGAAAAATCGCAAAGTCCTAATCTGAAAAAGCTTTTCAAACAGCACACGAATGTGGAAAATGAGTTAAGCGATTTTAAAATTATTCTTATCAGGCATATCCCTGCTGATGCCGACATGGAACTGATCCACGATTTACTGCATACACTAGCCCATTTTGAGAACGAGCAGCGCGATCATGCCAGGTTTGAAGATAAAATACTGATTCCCAAACTATTTGCTTTGCAATCCAACTAATTTTTACACATGCAAACTGGGAACTCAGTAATTATACATAAATCAGCCATCATACAGCAAGGGTTGAAAAGCATCCTGTTATCCAGAAATATAGGAATATGCGATATACTGAACGAAATTCCTGATTGTGCGATTCTGAGCAACTGGAAGAATTTCCTGCTTTTAGTCGACACGCTATATGCAAATGAGATATCGAAACATCTCAGGATATTACAGAAGAACGGTACTACTGTTATTGGAATCGGAACCAATGGGTTTTTAAGTGAGCCTGTATTCTGCTTCGATGATGTGATTGATATAAATGAAAACACTGAATTGATTTTGCAAAGGATAAGCGGGTATGTGCTAAGGGTATCAGGCATAAAACCCAACAATCAGCTCTCACCCCGTGAAACCGAAATCCTTTCACTCGTGGCGCAGGGATTCAGCAACAAGCAGATTGCTGAGCATAATTTCATAAGTATACATACGGTTATAACACACCGAAAAAATATAACTTATAAATTGGGAATTAAAAGCATTTCAGGTTTAACACTATATGCAGCGTTGAATAACCTGGTTGATACACACCGATAATATACCTACAAATAGGGATTGTACCGGCAAGATTCCCTCCCTTACTTTGCATCCAGGTTAAATTAAACTTAAAAACATGAAAACAACTTGGATGATAAATAAAAGTGCCGTCATACTTTTGGCTCTGATCGGGATTACCCAAGCTCAGGCTCAGGATAGGTTATTTACTTATACTTACCAGAGTACAGTTTTAAATAAAGGGCATTACGAACTGGAATCGTGTAATACCTTGCGTACAGGCAGGGACACATATTTTGCCCGCTACGACCAGCGTACTGAATATGAAATCGGGCTGGGCAGCAACCTTCAGACTGCATTTTACGTTAACCTTACTTCAAGCACAAAAACTGTAACGGAAAATGGTGTCAGGACGCTTTCCACCACCAACGGGTTCGGTTTTTCGAACGAATGGAAACTGAAACTGCTCGATCCTGTAGCAAACCCGGTTGGTATGGCACTTTATACAGAATTCGGAATTTCAGGCCGCGAATACGAACTTGAAGGAAAAATTATTCTGGACAAGAAAATAGGCAATCTTACTATTGCTGCAAACGGTGTGTATGAACAGGAATTTGTTCCTGGTTATACTAATAATGAAACTGAATGGGGACAGGAGAAAAAAATTGAAGGATACCTGGCTTTTGCTTATTCGTTAAATCCGGCATTTCACTTAACTTTTGAAAATGCAATCCGGAATGTGCTCGGAGAGCGTAAAATTGTTCATAGCGCCTTATATTCAGGAATTGGGTTTTCCTATGTTCAGGAGAAATTCTGGGTAAACTTCACTGCACTGCCACAGGTAAAATCATTCAAAGGAGAAACAGTTTCTAATTTAAATTTAAATGAATATGAAAAAGTACAGCTCAGGTTGCTTTTCTCTTATATGTTCTAAGAAAACAAGCAATCTGTTATTCCTGTCAACAGTATTATTAGCTGCATTTTCCTGCACTCCTTCACTGTATATCCCAACTGCTGATCCGCAAACCAAGGCAAACGACCTTTCTGAATTGCAGGAAGGAAGGAGGCTGTATATCTCGAAATGCGGGGGCTGCCACACCCTGTACCTGCCCGGAAAACATACCAAACAGGAATGGCAGGTTACCATAAACAATATGGCTACAAGAGCACACCTGGCGCCACTCGAAAAAATCAGGATATTTAACTACCTGACTAAGGGTATGTAAGTGAAGCCAGATAATTACTGCTTATTCAATACCTCATTCTGCTTAATTTTTATAGAGTGAAGGCGCAAAGATTTAAATTAGGGTATCACTTAAAATGATACAACTGATATTACTCATGATTTTGAGGTAAATTATCGGCATTCATCTGAGTGTGCAGCACCTCACCTAAAGGCAATTTCCGTAATAGCGATTCAACCCAGACCGTAAAATCGAATATTCTCAGAATCTGCCTTTCGAATACATCCTGGCGGATTTCATCAAATTCAATGAGGGTCTTCTCCAAAAGCTGGTGGCGTTTCAGGGCAACCGCAGGTAGTTGCTTGCTTAAAAACCTGAATAAAAAGTGTTCGATCTTATACCCTTTTGCTGTATCGGTTAAATCGCGTTTCATCGAACGGATTTCGTACTTAATGAGGTCGAAGTCTCCTAATTTGTAAAGAATCATCAGGTTAACCAGGCGAATGGTCCTGTATAGCGGAAGGAAATAATAATTTTTTCCCCTGAGTATAATCTGATTCAGAAATTTATGTGCATTATGATATTCAGCATTCCCAAAATATATAAGAGAGGTATATAAACAAAGTTCAGCCTGCCGGGCCCTGTTTAATGTAAACAGTTTATCATAAAGTGAACTTTTATAACTATTCATTAATGCAATGGATGATGCAAAATCGCCTCTGTCGAGGAACGGGAACAGTTCGTATAAATAGGTAATACAGGTTAAATTAATTCTGAAAGCAGCCGACTGGCTGTCGATGGCCTTTAACTGCTTTATAAAGTAAGCCATACCCTCATAGTTCTGTATGCCTCTCAGGCTCTCGAGCACGCCTTCGAGTGTATGAAGGTAATATACCGGCGGATTGCTCCACAGGTGTTTATTGGCTTCGAAAAGGAGGTTAAGCTCAATATATGAATTTAATGCCGACTTATAATCGCCTACACTTATCAGGTAGTTGGATTGAAAAAGCTGATGCAGTTTGCTGATCTCGAAATTATCGAGATTCTGAGATGCCACAATGCTTATTTCGCTAAAAACCAGATCATTCAGCTCGTCCTTTTGTTTCTGTGAGCGGGCATGACCTTTATACACTATCCGGTGTTTCAGATTCTCGTATAACGATGATTGCTCGTTTATTTTGCGTACATATTTTAAAGCTTCGTTCAGCTGGAACTGCTTCTTTAAGAGTGATTTCTCGCTCAGGTTTGGGAAATTGAGGGCCAGTAAATAGTCGAGTTCGAGTCGCTCGGCTAAAAGCAGTGCATAAAAATTTTCATACTTTCCAGCCTGTTCAATACAGTCCCTGAGCAATCCGAAGCATTCATCGAACAGGGATTTCTCATATAATATCTTAGCTTTTAATATTTTATTAAAAAGAAAATAAAAGCTATCCTGCTCTTTTTTTAAATCGAGCATTGAATCAAGCAGTAATTCATACAAGTATTTTATAGTAGTATCAACCGAGACTCCGGGTCTCTGTTTCAGAAATTCCGTGAGCAGCACTGAGGAAGGAAGCTCCCTGTTTTTCTCAATTATATCGTATAAAATAATATAATCCGACTTTGCCTTATTGCGCATCGAACGCATCCTGAATGCCTTTTTTTCGGCCAGCGACAATGAATGTGTAAGTAAAACAAGTGATTGAAACTTTGACATTTTACAGTATGGGATTACAATTAGCGAACATCATTTATAAAATTATATACGATGCCAAAAATCATTAATGTCTGTTTGCTAAGATGTTACGAGGTGGATGAGACTGCAACAAGCCTTATTCTTTGACTACAAACCGATTATATTTCTACATCCTCCGTAAAGCAAACCGAAAATAATCCTACCCTAAAGGCTGAGCTTTTTAACTGTTTGTTGGGAACAGCAACAAAGTTGGAGGGTCAGTTTCAGCTCCTAATGCAATATTACAAATATTTGTCCAATATTATTTATAATTACTGTTTTTATGCCATATATTTATAATTATAATATTGTATCTTGTTGTTTATCTTAATTTTATGCATATATGATTACATAATATTGATATTTGTAATTACTGTTTTATATCTATTATTGATTTTTTTTACATTCAGTTGTATATATATTTGCTATTCTAAAAGAATCGGTGATGCAATCAAAAAAAATTGTTGTAGTAGGGAGTTGTAATACAGATATGGTTATTAAAGCCGACAGGCTGCCCATACCTGGTGAAACTATTTTAGGGGGTACTTTTTTTATGAACCCGGGTGGAAAAGGAGCAAACCAGGCTGTTTCAGCAGCGCGGATGGGAGGAAATGTTACTTTAATTTCCAAAACAGGGAATGATGTTTTTGGCAAGCAATCAGTAATGTTGTATACGGCTGAGAATATTAAAACGGATTATATTTATTCCGATCCCAAGCATCCTTCGGGCGTAGCTCTTATAACTGTTGACTCATACGGCGAAAACTGCATTGTTGTGGCATCAGGAGCTAATGCTTACCTGAGTCCTTCGGATATTGATAAAGCCAGTTCCGAAATTGAAAGCAGCGACCTTGTTTTAATGCAGCTTGAAATACCTATCGAAACGGTTGAGTATGTTGCTGAAATGGCAAACAGGAAAGGGATAAAAGTCATTCTGAACCCGGCACCGGCAAGGGCATTGTCCGATAACCTGCTGAAACACCTTTATATTATAATCCCGAATAAAAGTGAAGCCGAGATTCTGTCGGGGATCCGGGTTTCGGATATTGAATCTGCCAAGCAGGCAGCTGATATAATAAGTGCTAAAGGGGTCGGCATTGTGGTTATAACGCTGGGGTCGCAGGGTGCATTAATAAAGGATAACAACGAATACCATTTTGTTGAAGCTTTTAAAGTTGACGCAGTTGATACTACAGCTGCCGGTGATACTTTTTGCGGAACAGTATGTGTCGGACTTTCGGAAGGGAGATCTATACTCGACTCCGTTAAACTGGCTGCCCGGGCTGCAGCTATTACTGTTACGCGTATGGGTGCTCAAACCTCCATACCGTACCGCAGCGAATTATCATCCCTTGATGCTGAACAAGTAAAACCCTCCATATGAAAACATTAAAGTGCTTTACACTTCGGGGCTCCGGCCTTACCGTTTATTTTCTGGTCATGGCTATGGTTTTAGTTTCCCTGTTCGCCGGGGCTCAAAATACACAGCTTTCGAAAATATCGGGAACGGTTTCAGATAATAGCTCACACGAACTTATTCCGGGTGTTAATATCCTTATTAAAGGCACACAAACCGGAAGCGTAACCGACAGTGAAGGAAAATATTCGATAAATGCTCCACAGGATGCAATACTTGTCTTTTCCTATATTGGATATGAAAATATAGAAGTTCAGGTGGGCTCGCAAAAGAGTATTGATGTTCATCTTAAATTTTCAATTCAATCACTCGACGGAGTAGTTGTAATTGGGTATGGGTCAACTACAAAAAAAGAAGTAACCGGATCAATTGCTACTGTCAAATCAGATGAATTTAACAGGGGTGCGTACACCAATCCGATAGGTTTGCTACAGGGAAAAGTTGCCGGTTTAACCATTGTAAAGCCCAATGGCTCGGATCCGATGGCCGGCTACAACATCATACTGCGTGGTACCAATACGCTTACATCAGGCCAGGGGCCTCTGATTGTTATTGATGGAGTATCGGGGACAGACCTGAAAAATGTCAGCCCTGAGGAAATTGAATCGATGGATGTATTGAAGGACGGAGCTGCCGCCGCTATATACGGAACCCGCGGTTCGAACGGTGTAATTATCATTACAACCAAGCGCGCCAAAGCAGGTGCCGGCAAAGTGGAATATACCGGACAGCTTTCGGTTCAGGTTGCACCGCGCAGTGTTCAAAACCTTTCAGCTGACGAATTCCGACAGGCTATCGAATTGTATGCTCCCGACAAGATTAGCAGTATTTACGATGGCAATACCGACTGGTTTCATGAGGTTACCCGTTCGATGCCACTGAGCCAGAAACATAACCTGGCTTTCTGGGGCGGAACCGACAATTTCTCGCACAGGACAACCATCTACATCGATAAAGCCGACGGCTTGCTGAAAAATAACGAATCCAACAAATACCTCCTCCGCACCAATGTTACACAAAAGGCACTGAATGGCATTTTACTCCTTGATTATAACCTGAGTTACAGCATGCGTAACTACAAGCCGGCTAATTACGATGTGTTTTATCAGGCTTTCACCCGCAATCCGACGAGTCCGGTATATGATGCTACCAGTCTGACTTCGGGCGGTTACACTGTACTGGAAGGATACAGCAACAACAATCCGGTAGCCATGCTCAACGAACGCACCCGAACCGGAAAAACAACCGATGCCGGTGGAAATGTACGAGCTACTTTAAACCTTGCCAAATCGCTGAAATGGATCAATTTTATTTCGATTGAGCAATCGGACTGGGAAGATATGTCGTATAAAACAAAATATTACCCGAGCATTCTGGGTCGCGGCGGTGAGGCAGAAATCAGCAATGGCAAAAGCAATAACCTGCAATATGAAAGTACTGTTAACCTCACAAAATCCTTCGAAGATCACAATTTGCAGGCACTTGGCGGGTATTCGTTCCAGGAACAGGAGTTCAATACATCGTATATGGTTAACTCCGGGTTCGACTCTGACCTTTACGGCCCAAATAACATATCAGCAGGTTCAGCATTAGGTGTGGGTTTGGCCGAAATGGGCTCGAATAAGGAAAAAAGCCGTCTAATCTCATTTTTCGGACGTGTGATGTACAATTACAACGAACGTTATCTGGCAGCTGTTTCTTTACGCAGAGAAGGCTCTTCACGATTTGGAATCAATAATAAATGGGGATGGTTCCCTTCGGCAAGCCTTGGCTGGCGCATCAACAAAGAGGATTTTATGTCGGGAGTTTCATGGGTTAACGATCTGAAACTGCGGGTCGGCTATGGCGTTACCGGAAACCAGGATTTTGCTAACTATCAATCCCTGATCATGTTCGGGAAAGCCGGAAAATTCCTGTACAACGGCGACTGGCTCAATACTTACCAGCCGACTTCCAATCCGAATCCTGACCTCCGCTGGGAAAAGAAACAGGAACTGAATGCAGGTGTTGACTTTTCACTTTTCAACAGCCGGATAAGCGGTGCTTTTGATTATTACTACCGTAGAAGCACTGACCTGCTTTACACCTATAATGTAAATTATCCTCCATACATTTTCCCGTTATTGTATACCAACGTAGGTACCATAAGCAACCATGGTCTTGAATTAACACTGAATGCGATAGTTCTTAAAAACAGTGTATTCACTTGGAATACTACCCTTACCGCAAGTAAGAACACTAACAAACTGGTAAAATTCACCAACAGTGAATTCACCAATAAATACATAGAAACCGGATGGCTCGGCGGCGATTTCCCTTTGAATGCCGAACGGATTGAAGAGGGAAAACCGCTTGGAACTTTTCACGGCCCTGTCTGGATTGGAGTTGATGCCAATGGATACGATCTTTTCAAAAATCCTAACCCTATCGGCAAAGTTGATCCTGCTAACTATGAGTCAATCGGTAACGCAAACCCCTTCTGCACACTTGGATGGAGCAATATGGTTACCTATAAAGACCTTGATTTAAATATGTCGATCCGATCAAATATAGGGGGACAGGTGTTAAATATGTACCGCTTATACTACGAAAACTGGAAAAGCATTGGAAGAAACATCGTCCATTCACAACTTGAAAATCCTGAATTCAAGGGAACCGGGCAATTTTCATCAAAATATATTGAAGATGCCACATTTGTGAAACTGGATAACATTTCGGTTGGTTATAACCTGCCTGTTCGTTCGCACTACATTTCGAAACTACGGATAAATGTTACCGCGCAGGATGTGCTAACCATTACCGGTTATAAAGGTCTTGATCCGGAAGTGGATTTAAGCGGCCTGCAACCCGGTATTGAGTACCTGAGTTATTATCCGCGAACTACTTCCGTGACCTTAGGTGTAAACGTTGTATTTTAATTTAATCAAACCGCGTCATGAACAAGTTTATTCATACCATACAAGCCCTTTGTTTAACCATAGTCCTGGTTCTGGTTTCCTGCACCAATCTGGACGAAGAAGTATATTCAGATATACCTCTTGATAATTTCTTCAGGACCGAAAAGGATGTTCTGATGAATGCGGGCCGTGCCTATACCAAGCTTCAGCGGTATCCGGAGGAATTCAGCCTGTGGACACTTACCGAGATAGCTTCCGACGAAATGGTTGCACCTGGGCGTGATGATGGCTTTGTTTGGGATAATGGCCGCTGGAACGAGATACATACCCATAGGCTTAGCCCGACAAATAAGATACTTACCTTGTCGTGGGAATATGTTTTTACCGGTATTGCAGCATGCAACGAAGTAATTTACGAAACTGAACTCACTGATATAACTTTTCCTGAAAAGGATCGCATCATTTCGGAAATTAAAATCCTAAGGGCATTTTTCTACTATTTTGCTATGGACAACTGGGGGAATGTGCCTTTTTCGATGGATTTCACCGATAAAAAACAACCTGAGCAAAAAGACAGAAAATTTGTGTTTGCTGCTATCGAAAAA
>CAIJPI010000081.1 GCA_903822525.1 uncultured Bacteroidales bacterium
GTATTACTGCAATGGATATGGCAGTAGTAGTGTTGCAGGCAGAACCCCTTTGGGAGGAAAATCTTACAGTCATGCTGCAGCAACTCCTGGAAAGGAATATCCCTTCAGGTTTGATATTAAACAAGGTGAAAAAAGATTTACTATTTGTAAATAAAGTAAAGGCATACTGTGCTTTGCATTCCATAACTTTGCTGGGAATTATTGAGCATGATAAATGCCTTGAAGAAAGGCAAGGTACCGGTAACACGGAGGTTTCAGCAGAAATCGAAAAGGTATTTACCGGTATCTGGAATAATTTATCTGACATGCTTCCTGAATGACAGCCTACCCATTTGAAACATACAGTAATAATCCTATATAATTGATTGCAAATGAAAAACAAAAACATCGGTTTCAATTCAAAACTTATCCATGGTGGAGAGTTTAATGATGCACTTGGAAGTGCTACAGTACCTATTTACCAGACTTCTACTTTTAAATTTAACAGTGCCGAACATGGCGCCGCCTGCTTTGCCGGCGAAAGTGATGGTTATATTTATACAAGAATCGGGAATCCTACCATTCATGCGCTCGAAACATTATTGGCTGAACTCGAAAACGGGTTTGGTGGAATTGCAACCAGTTCGGGTATGGGCGCCGTAAATACAGTATATGGAGCCATGCTTTCACAGGGCGATCATATTATTAGTTCAGCAGCTGTATATGGTCCTTCGAGGGTCGTACTCGAAACCTATTATAAAAAATTTGGCATCGATTCCTCTTTTGTTAATACTGCCGATATTGAGGAAGTACGCAGAGCTATAAGGCCTGAAACCAAATTGTTGTACATCGAAACACCATCGAATCCGACAATTGAAATTACCGATCTGAAAGCCTGCTGCGAACTTGCTCACGAATTCGGGATAGCTGTGGCAGTTGACAATACCTTCTGTAGCCCATACCTGCAGCGCCCGCTTGAACTGGGTGCCGATATAGTGCTGCATTCACTCACCAAATTCATTAACGGACATGCCGATATAGTTGGTGGAGTTGTAGTAGCCAAAGACGAGGCATTGTACAAGAAACTGAGGTCGGTTATGGTTACCCTTGGATTTAATATGGATCCGCATCAAGCTTATCTGGTTATCCGCGGTGTGAAGACCTTAAGCATTCGTATCGACAGGGCACAGGAATCAGCCATGAAAATTGCCACTTATCTTGAGAATCATCCTAAAATAAGCTGGGTCAGATTCCCCGGACTTGTTTCGCATCCCCAGCATGAGTTAGCAAAAACCCAGATGGACGGATTTGGAAGCATGATAAGTTTTGAATTGAAAGGTGGAATTGAAGCCGGTCGAAAACTGATGAACAGTGTTCAGATGGCGATACTTGCCGTTTCACTCGGTGGCGTTGAAACGCTGATACAGCATCCTGCTTCGATGACTCATTCAAAAGTTTCGGCCGAAGGGAAAGAAAAGGCCGGTATTACTGATGGACTTGTCAGGTATTCGGTTGGTATTGAAGATGTAGCCGACTTAATAGCCGACCTGGAGCAAGCGCTTGAAAAATCATAAGCCAGGCGCAACAAACCATTATAATTGATTGTTTACAGTATACAGAATCCGGCCTCAGCGCCGGATTTTTGTATATTTGCACTTATATTTTTATATAAAGTTTTGTTTATGAAAAAGTGGGGCTTTCTTTTCCTTTTTTATATTATTCTGAATGCGGCATGGCCACAAAAGGTTGCTGTTGTCCTGAGCGGGGGAGGGGCAAAGGGGGTCGCCCATATTGGCGTACTTCGCGCACTTGAGGAGAATGGGATTCCTATTGATTATATTGCCGGAACTTCGATGGGAGCAATTATCGGGGGCTTGTATGCAGCAGGTTATTCGCCTGACCAGATGCAACAACTCATCAATTCCGAAGAGTTTACAAAATGGGTTTCAGGGACGCTTGACCTGCAGTACACCTATTTTTTCAGACATAGCCAGCCCGATCCATCGTGGCTGAGTTTCAGGTTTAAATATGACTCGATACTTCAGACTCAGTTGCCCACCAATATTGTTTCTCCCGTAAGGATGGATTTTGCATTTCTTGAACTTTTTTCGGAAGCTTCGGCAGTATCAGGATACGATTTCAACAAACTTATGGTTCCTTTCAGGTGTGTTGCATCCGACATTCGTCATAATAAGCCTTATATCATGAAGCAGGGCGATGTAGGTTCAGCAATAAGGGCTTCGATGACATACCCTTTTTATTTTAAACCTATCCGCATTGATGGTCGCTTGTTGTTCGATGGTGGAATGTATAATAATTTTCCTTCGGATGTGGTGATGGATGATTTTGCTCCCGACATTATTATCGGGAGTAAAGCTGTAGGTAACTATTCGCCTCCCAATGAGGATGATGTGGTATCGCAGCTCACAAGCATGCTGATGGGTGAAACGAAATTCAACCTGTATTGCGATGCCAGCGTTTTGATCGAGCCTGGTTTAAAAGATGTAAATGTGATCGATTTTTCAAATACCGAAGCATTTATCGATAGCGGGTATGTCGCGGCTTTGCGTCAGATTCCTCATATCCGGCAGTTTGTGGTAGCTAAGGTAACGCAGGCTATGCACGACAGTATAAGGAGTGTTTTTAACGATCGCAAGCCTGGATTAAAAGTGAACAGTGTTGAAGTCAGGGGTCTTCAGCAAGGCCAGGCCTTGTATGTTGCAAATGCCATCCTGGGGCAGGTGAGAGGTCGAAGATCGAATACCTACTATTCGCAGGACCTGAACCTGGATCAGGTAAAAACCGAATATTTTAAGGTGGTGGGTGAGAACAGGTTAAAGTCGTTCTATCCTTCAATGTACTTTGACACCATTTCGCAGAGGTTTAAATTCATTATTGATGCTCAGTACGAAAAGAGTCTTCAGGCTGATTTCGGCGGGAGTTTATCATCGGGTGCCACCAACGAAATTTTTCTTCAACTCCAATACAGCCTCTGGCGAAAGGTTGTCACTTCGGCAAAGTTTAACGGCTACTTTGGCCGTTTCTACAATTCAGCATTATTAGGCGGAAAAGTGGAAGTGCCGGGCAGAAAGCCTAAATATATCGAGGCCACTTATACTTTCAACCAGTTGAATTACTTCCGTACTAAATCCTTCTTTTTTATTGATGACACTCCTTTATTCCTTTATGAAAATAACACTCATTTCCGTGTTGATATGGGTTTCCCGGTAACCTATAAAGGAAAGATTGAAGCCGGGCTTACCTGGGGTACTAATCGTTCGGATTATTTCCAGACCAATACTGCCACCCAGGAGGACCGGGCTGACAGGACCAGATTTAATTTTTACAGCCCTTATGTTGAAATTGAATTCAATACGCTTAATCGCAAACAGTTCTCGAACCAGGGACACCGCATGTTTACTTCGGTTCAGTTTGTAAGCGGACTCGAGAGGCATCAGGCAGGAAGTACCTCGCTGCTTTCGGGCGATTATACGAAGTACCATAATTACTTTGTTTTTAAAATGAAGTACGACAGGTATTTCCGTCCCGGAAAAATATACCGTCCGGGAATTAATTTCGAAATTCAGGCCAATAGTCTCGAAAGTTTCAGGAACTATACCTCCACCACGCTTTATATGCCCAATTATACTCCTGTTTATGAGATGTCGACCATCTACCAGTCGGTATTCCGTCCGGCAGGTTATACGGCCCTAGGAATGCGTAATATTTTCACAGTAAGTAAGAATGTTGATTTCCGGCTCGAGGGTTTTTTGATGGCCCCCATCCGCGAGCTGAGCAGCAATGCGTTACAACAGGCTGTGAGCAGTAAGCTTTTTCCTTCCTTGCATTATGTGTTGTCGGCAAGTTTTATGTATAGCACCCCTATAGGTCCTTTGAGCTCTTCCTTAAATTATTATGATGACGGAACCCCCATTTCATTCTTTATTAATATAGGTTTCGTCATATTTAACCGTTCTGCTTTCTGAAGCTTTCCTTAGCGCGCGTAAGCATTGGGTTACCATTCCGAATTTATTATTGATCAAAACCCTTTAAATTGACCTACTAAAGGAAATGTTATTAAATTTGCACTCCCTATCAAAGCATAGGGATTCTTGATGAACTGATATTTTTCGAAAGAGAAACACACATACTACCGCTTTTTCAGTGAAAGAATCTGCGGGATTTATTTAAACCTGATCAATAGTTTAATTACTAACTCATCAACAAATGGAATCTACCAAACATCCCGATCAAAATCCTGAAGAAGTTCCAATGCTTAACCAGGAGGAGAATTCACAGCAGGAAAATGCTGTTATCACAGTTGACGAATCCATATCACCAGTCGAAAATGCTTCTTCCGCTCCCGAAATGCTTGCCGAAGCTGAAGTGATTGAAGAACCAGAAGTGGTTGCTGAAACTGAAGCGGTTGAAGAACCAGAAGTGGTTGCCGAAACTGAAGTAGTTGCCGAAGTTGAAGTAGTTGCCGAAGCCGAAGTGGTTGCTGAAGCCGAAGTGGTTACCGAAGTTGAAGTAGTTGAAGAACCAGAAGTGGTTGCCGAAGCTGAAGTAGTTGCCGAAGCCGAAGTGGTTGCCGAAGCTGAAGTGGTTGCTGAAGTTGAAGTGGTTGCCGAAGCCGAAGTGGTTGCCGAAGCTGAAGTGGTTGCTGAAGCTGAAGTGGTTGCAAAGACTGTAGTGGCAGAAACTGCCGATGAAGCGGAAACCATTGATGAGGTTATTGAAGCCGAAGTGGCTGCTGCCGAAACAGGTGATATTGATTACGGTCACATGAGCCGCGAACAACTTGTTAGTCTGCTCGAGGAAACTGTGCACAATGAGGATGTTAATGAAATAAAATCAAAAGTCGCCCAGATTAAGGTGGCTTACCTGGCACTTGCCAATAAGGAACGCCAGGAAATGTATCAGAATGCAGCTGCCAGCGAAGAGGCAGAGAATTTTGAGATTGTAGATCCCCTCGAAGATCGTTATAAAGCTGCATTTGGCATCTATAAACATAACAAATTCCGTTTCACCGAGGACCAGGAGAAGATTAAAGTTCATAACCTGGAAGCCAAAAAGAAGATACTTGATGAGCTGAAAGTGCTGATCAATTCGGAAGAAACGCTCAAAAAGACATACGATGAGTTCAAAGCTTTGCAGGATCAGTGGAAGGGTATCGGAATGGTCCCAAAAACTGAAGCACAGGGCTTATGGCAGAACTATCATTTCCTGATCGAAAAGTTTTTTGATAAGGTAAAAATTAATAAAGAACTCAAAGACCTGGATCTCCGCAAAAACCTGGAGCGCAAAATTGAAATGTGCGAAAAGGCTGAAGAACTTGTTCTTGAGTCTTCCATTTCACAGTCGTTCAAACGCCTGCAGGAACTCCACGAAGAGTGGAAAGAAATTGGCCCTGTTGCCCAGGATAAACGGGAAGAAGTTTGGGATCGTTTTAAAACTGCGACTGAAAAAATAAATGACCGTCGTCACGAGTTCTACAAGCAAATACAGGGTGACCTTGATGCTAATTACGCTGCCAAAGGGCTGCTATGCGAAAAAGCAGAGCAACTGGTAGCCAGCGAATTTAACTCTATCAAGCAATGGCAGGACAGTACACAGCAGGTTAACGAACTGCTTAAAATGTGGAAATCTGTTGGACAGGCTCCTCAAAAAGTGAATAACGAAATCTGGAACCGTTTTAAAGCCCAACTTGATCTCTATTTTTCGAATAAAAAAGAATATTTCGGCAAGCTGAAAGATCAGCAGCTCAATAACTATAATCTGAAAGTTGAACTCTGCCTTCAGGCTGAGTCGCATAAGATGAGCACCGACTGGAAAAATTCGTCACGCGAGCTTATCCGCCTTCAGGACGAATGGAAAAAGATAGGTCCGGTTCCCCGTAAACACAGCGAGAAAATATGGAAGCGATTCCGTACTGCCTGTGATGAATTTTTCAATACCAAGAACGAGTATTTTAAAGGACTTCAGGCAAGCGAAGGTGGAAATCTTCAGATCAAACTCGATATTATCAGCAAGCTCAATGCATTCGAATACAGCGACAACAGGCAGGAAAGCCTGACCAAGGTAAAAGAACTGCAGCGTCAGTGGATGGATACCGGGCATGTGCCTATTAAAGAAAAAGATCGTCTCCAGGCTGAATTTAAAGCTGCCGTGAATAAGATCTACGATAAACTGAAAGTGGATTCGCAGGAAGCCAGCCAGATGAGTTTCCGCACACGCTACGAAAATGTCAAGGATCAGCCCGATGCAGGTCGTATCATAAATCGCGAAAGGACCGGTCTCCAGTCAAAAATCGATAGTCTTAAAGAAGAGATTTTGCTTTGGGAAAATAATATCGGATTCTTTGCCCGGTCGAAACAGGCTAACCTTCTGAAAGCTGAATTTGAAGCAAAAATCGCAAACGCCAAAGAAGAACTGGCTTCGCTCGAAGCGAAATCGAAGATTCTGAAAAACGTCGCCCGCGAGCAGCAATAAATTTTAAAAGCCCCGTCAGGGGCTTTTTTTATGATTTTTGCCGAGGAATAAAAAAACAACATTTGGGTTAATGTTTATCAGACAGTCTGCCTGCAAGATGAGGACTACTGCTTGAACTGTGATTGTTCTTTATACGGATTTGATCTTCTCTTCCTGTAATAATTGTGCCTCTCCGAACGTTGATACTATCTTCCTGATTCCATAATATGTTTATCTTTGTTGTATGTCAGCAAATACTTTCGGAACTCTTTTCAGACTAACCACTTTCGGAGAGTCACATGGTACTGCCCTGGGGGGTATTATTGATGGTTGTCCTGCGGGTCTGATCATCGATGTTGAGTTTATTCAGCAGGAGTTGAACCGCAGGCGGCCCGGTCAATCCAATTTAACTACATCACGTGATGAAAGCGATGCCATTGAGATACTTTCGGGTGTTTTCGAAGGTCGTTCGACGGGTGCTCCTATAGCTTTCGAAATACGAAACCGCGATCATCACAGCTTTGATTACGATCACCTTCGTACTGCATACCGGCCTTCGCATGCTGATTATACATACGATGTTAAATATGGTTTCCGCGATCACCGCGGTGGAGGCCGTTCGTCGGCACGCGAAACGCTTTCGCGTGTGGCCGGTGGTGCCGTGGCAAAACTTCTTCTGCAACATTCAGGAATTCGTGTAACAGCTTTTGTAAGCAGCATAGGCGGGATACATGCTTCAAACGTGCTAACTGCCGGCCAACCCGAAGGTATTGAGTTAAGTCCGGTTCGTTGCCCTGATGCTGATGCTTCCGAAAAAATGGTTGAGTTGATTAACAGCCTGAAAGTAGAAGGTGACACCATTGGTGGGACCATTACCTGCATTATCAGCGGTGTGCCTCCCGGACTGGGTGAACCGGTATTCGATAAATTGCAGGCCGATCTGGCAAAAGCTGCCATGAGCATTAATACAGCAAAAGGGTTTGAGTATGGCGAAGGATTCAGGGCTGCTGCCATGCGAGGTTCGGAACACAACGATATTTTTGTTGCCGGTGGCGAAGAAGGAATAAAAACCGCGACCAACCATTCAGGTGGAATACAGGGTGGAATAAGCAATGGAAACGATATTGTGTTCAGAGTTGCTTTTAAACCAGTTGCTACCTTACAGCAATCGCAGCCTTCGGTAAACAGCAAGGGCGAAAATATAGTACTTGCCGCCAAAGGAAGGCATGATGTATGCGTTGTGCCGCGTGCTGTTCCAATAGTTGAAGCTATGGCTGCACTTGTTATTGCCGATCATCTGCTCCGGAACAGGTCAGCCCGCCTTTAATACAATATAGCCAATTTGTAAATTTATTTCTCAATCTGTAACTCTCTCAGCAATGATGAAG
Source organism: uncultured Bacteroidales bacterium (assembly GCA_903822525.1). Lineage (GTDB taxonomy): Bacteria > Bacteroidota > Bacteroidia > Bacteroidales > UBA4417 > UBA4417. The sequence continues at coordinate 7,839 of CAIJPI010000081.1, forward strand.
AAAGCAATAAAAATTCCACTTATCGTTTTAGTTTCACTTATAGTGGTAATCGTTGCTTTACCATTTCTTTTCAAAGGGAAAATTCAAAAAGCTGTTCAGGCTGAGATTAACAAAAATCTCAATGCTGTAGTGGCATTCGATGGGGTAGGGGTTTCGCTTTTGGGTCATTTCCCCGATTTTACGTTGAAGTTGAAGAACCTCTCAGTAATTGGAACAGGCGATTTCGACAAGGATACTCTGGCATGGGTGCCTGCTTTTTCGCTGACGCTTGACCTGGGCAGTATTTTACGCGGAAGCGATTACAAGGTCAAACAAATCGGGTTAAGCTCTCCACATCTGCTTTTTAAAGTATTGAAAAATGGCAAGGCCAACTGGGATATTATGAAAGCGACAGCAACTACAGATACGGTTTCAGCGCCTTCATCCTTTAAGTTGTATCTCGACCAAATCAGTATCAGCGATGCCCGGATTGTATACGACGATGCTGAAATACCTACGCGTATCGCTCTCGATGGATTGAGCGGGACACTTAGCGGCGATATGACTGCCGATATTACATCGCTGGCTATAGATGCGGAGAGTAAAGAGTTGACAGCCGAATATGATGGGGTGCGATACCTGAGTAAAGCAAATGTTGAATTAGCCAGTCTGTTGAAAGCAGACCTTTCGACCTGGACATTTACCTTTAAGGATGGCAGGCTCCGCTTAAATGAACTGAATATTAGTGCTGACGGGTTTTTTGCCATGCCGGATAACGGATATAATATGGATATAAAGTTTGCCGCAAAAGAGAATACATTCAAGGCATTCCTCTCGCTTATTCCGGCTATGTATTCGAAAGATTTTGCTGATGTGAAAACTTCGGGGACCCTTGCGTTTGATGGTTTTATTAAAGGCATGTACAGCGATGTATCGATGCCGGCATTTGCCGTAAATCTGAAAGTTGCTGACGGTATGTTCAGCTATCCCGGTTTGCCGGGGCAGGTGACGGATGTTAATCTGCAGGCAGCAATCGCCAATAGCGATGGAATAATGGATCACACCATCGTGGATGTACCGCGTATGCACCTGAGCATGATGCAAAGTCCGGTTGATATAACGCTTGCCTTGCGGACGCCTGTGTCGGACCCTGATATCAGCGCAACTATGAAAGGAAGTGTTAATCTCGAAAATGTAGAGAAAATATACCCCCTGGGAGAAAAAATGAAGTTATCGGGAATAGTGAATGCCGATATGGCTTTCAGTGGAAAAATATCGGCCATCGAAAAAGGAAACTATGACCAATTTAAGGCTTCGGGTTTTGCTAGCGTTGATAAGCTGGTGTACGAAGGGGAAGAAATCAATCAGCCATTGTCAATCGCTAAAGCCCGGCTTGATTTCACTCCTGCCATGGCAAAACTTACAGGGTTTAAAATGACAATCGGTAAAAATGATCTGGCTGCAGAAGGCAGCATTGGGAACTATATCCCATACGTAATGAAGAAATCTGCAGTCTTAAACGGATCACTTACTACAACTTCCGAATTCATGGATATAAACAGCCTGGTATCAGGAACTGCTTCAACGGCTGCTGCAGATACTTCGGCTCTAACGGTAATTGAGATACCCGCTAATCTGGATTTATCCCTGAATACGAGTTTTGGTAGGCTGATATATGATTCGTACGATATGAGCAATGTAAGCGGCGCAGTAAAAGTGAGAGATCATACCCTGCTGCTCGAAGGACTTCAGGTTCATATGCTTGGTGGCGAAATGGCGCTTAAAGGATCGTACAGTACGTATGACCCTGCAAAGCCGGTGGTTGATATGGATCTGAAAGTAAAAAACGTGGATGTGAAGCAAACCTTCACGGCGTTCGGAACCATGCAGAAATTTGCGCCCATTGCCGGAAAACTGAACGGGCTTATCAGTACCGATCTGAAATTTAAAGGGGCACTGAAAAAGGATATGATGCCTGATTTAACATCAGTATCGGCATACGGGCTGGTGCTTTCTGACTTGCTTGGTCTTTCGGGCGTAAATACTTTAAGCAAGATTGCCGATGTGCTCAAAATTGAAAAGCTCAGGAATCCCTCACTCGAAAAGCTCAATCTTTCGTTCGACCTGGTGGATGGGAAAGCCACTGTTAAGCCCATGGATTTCAAACTGGGTTCCTATAAAGCGAATTTTTCGGGCAGTACCGGTCTCGACCAGCTGTTGAATTTTGTGCTAACGCTCGATATACCGCGCAGCGACTTTGGCAATAAAGCCAACAATGTGCTCGACGGCTTGGTTAAAGATGCATCCAAAAAAGGAGTTACTGTATCGTTGGGAGATATTATTCCTGTTACTATTCTGATTGGCGGTTCTGCCACCGATCCAAAGATCACCACAGGAATAAAATCAGCTATGGCAGGACTGGCTGAGGACATGAAAAAACAGGCTATACAGCTCGTTGAAAAGAAAAAGGAGGAACTCGTCACAAAAGCTAAGGCCGAAGCAACAAACTACATTGCCCAGGCCGAGGCCGAGGCTGCAAAAATCATTGCTGAAGCCGGAATTCAGGGCCAAAGACTTATTCAGGCTGCCACTGCAGCTTCCGAAAAAGTACGTATGGCTGCCGATTCGTCTGCTAACCGCCTGCTTTCCGAAGGGAAAAAGAATGGCTTCCTGGCCGAAATAGCAGCCAAAAAAGGAGCCGACAAAATCAGGAAAGAAGGAAATGATAAAGCCGGCAGAATAGTAGCAGAGGCACAGAAACAATGCGATGCAATACTCAACAGAGCACGGGCAGAAGCTGATAAAATAAAACAAGATGCACTGAAACGGGTAAACTAATAATAACTTGCCGGGGATGCAGTTATTATCTCTAACTTGTACTGAACGGGAGTGTAAATCTAAACTCACTGCCTTTCCCTACTTCACTTTCAACCCATATTTCCTCCTGGTGTTTTGCAATAAATTCCTGGCATAATATCAGGCCAAGCCCGGTTCCCGGCTCATTTTCAGTGCCTAAAGACCCTGTTTTTTCATGGATTTTAAACAGGCTTTTCATTGCAGTTTTGCTCATTCCAACGCCTGTATCTTTAACTGAAATTTCGACCCTGTTATTTTGCTTAGCAGCAGTTATTGTGATGGACCCATTCCTGTTTGTAAATTTAATGGCATTCGAAATTAAATTCCTGAGTACAGTGTTAATCATATTCCGGTCGCCAAAAACAACCAAACTGTCAGTTATTTCATAAGTAAGGGAAATACTTTTAGTCTTTGAAGCATTATTCGATAATTCGACAACTTCAATCAGCAGATTCTCGAGAATAAAGTCTTCAGGCTTAAACTCAATTTTTCCGGTTTGCGATCGCGACCATTCCAATAAATTCTCCAACAGTTTATACGTGCTCTTGCCCGTTGAGTTAATGGTATTTACAAATCTGACAATTTTTTCATTGTCAAATTTGTCGATATTTTTCAGCAGAAGTTCCGAAAATCCCAAAATGGAATTGAATGGATTTCTAAGGTCATGGGCAATAATGCTGAAGAATTTATCCTTGGTGGCATTTGCTTCGGTAAGTTGCTGGTTTTGCTTTAAAATTTCTTCTTCAAGCTTTTTGCGGGAATCAATGTTTCTCGAAATACCTACTGATTCAATATCGCCTGCAGCATTGTACCTGTAGCGTGTTGAAGCTTCAACCCAGATAATTTCGCCGTTTTTGCATGGTTGCTGGATCTGGTCGATATAAACATTTTCTCTGTTGTTATTTTCGATGAATAGTTTTTGCCTTTCGGGGAGCAGTTCAGCTAATAACCGGGCTGATTGGGGTGTGAGCGACTGTTCCCTGTCCTGACTCATGGCTTCTTCAACTGTATACCCGCGTATTGAAAGTACCGACGGGCTAATGTATGTGAATCGCTGTTCAGTCATATTGAATACCCAGATTTCATCATTTACATTTTCTGCTATCAGTCGGTAATGAAGTTCGCTTTCAATCAGTTTTCCTTCTAATTCCTTCTTATCAGTGATATCGTCTTTAATGGCGATATAATTGATTATTTTCTGATTTTCATCCAGTACAGGAGCAATCAAAGCGCTTTCGATAAATTCAGCTCCGTTTTTCTTTTTATTGATAAATTCACCCTTCCATATTTCGCCCGAAGAAATTGTTTTCCAGAGTTCGCTGAATACATTTTTATCCATTCTTCCTGAATTCAAAAAACGTGGATTTTTGCCTTTCACTTCCTCGAAAGTATAGCCGGTAAATAATGTGAACTGAGGATTTACATATTCAATATCGCCCCTGGTATCGGTAATTAATATGATGGAAGGGCTTTGCTCAATGGCAACTGAAAGTTTCCTGATTTGTTCTTCCGCTTTCCTGATATGGGTGATATCCATGAAAAATACCAGAAAACTGTCGTTAATAAAAACACCGTACAACATCATGTGGCGCACAGTTCCATCCTTGCAAATTACCTGGTACTCTTCGTGGTTTATATCCGAACCCTTATCGGAGGCAGATTGTTTTAAAGCATCCCATTTGCGGTTTGCCTCAAGCCTGTAATCCATATCGGGAAATGCCTGTTCCTTCCATTCCGCCAGGTTTGTCACATCCTTTTCAGTATATCCCGTTATAGTGGTAAATCGGTCATTTCTAAAAGTGATTTCGTCCTGTGCATCAAAAATAACAAGCGGTAAAGGCGTGTTCTCAAATAGTTTACGAAATTTTTCTTCGCTTGCTTTTAGAATATCATTAGCCTGCTTTGAATCGGTAATATCAAAAAAAGTAACAACTGCACCTGCAATTTCACCTTTTACAAATGTTGGGTACGACCAGTATTCAGCCTGAAAAAAAGTTCTGTCCTTTCGCCAGAATACTTCATTATCGACATGAGCACCCTTGCCATGTATAAATGACTGATGAATTCTGCAGTCTTTTATTTCAAATGGGCTGCCGTCGGCATGCGAATGATGAATCACAAGGTGCATGTTTTTTCCAAGTAATTGTTCGGGTTGTTCATATCCTAGCAATTGCAGGCAGGCTGTATTGGCGTATGTGCAATTCCCCTTCAGGTCGAGTCCGTAAATGGCTTCAGCTGCTGAGTTAAGAAGGACGCGGAACCGTTCTTCGCTCTCTTTGATCTCTGTAGTTAATTGGTCTGCTATTTGCCGCGCTGTGTAACGGGTGTTAAATAATGACAAGGATAACCAGAATAACAATAAACTTAATATAAGTCCTCCTATAACAGCATTCACAGCAAGGCTGTATTCCGAAAGGAAAGGTTCGTGAGTTTTGGTAAAATGTAAAATCCATTTTTTCCCGTTAAAATCTATGGGTATTGTAGCATTTTGGGAATGAGAATCGGTATGATGGAGTGTGTCGTTTGTTTGGCTGTCGTACAACAATGAAAACTTTGAAATGCTTTCGTCATATACCTGCAGATGAATCCTGTCGTCAGGTTTTAAATCCCAGCGCCCCAGAATGCCCTGCATCAGATCAATCATCCGGAAAGGGCTGTATACCCAGCCTTTAATGGCAGCTCTGCGCTGTTCGATGGTGCTGACCGGCATCCCTTTCTTAAATACCGGAACGTACATCAGAGTGCCGGGTTGTGCCTCATTATTTGTTTCCTGAACCAGAATTACCTTGCCTGAAAGCGATGCGATATCAAGGTCGCGTGATTGCTCTACAGCTTTTCTGCGGACCGAATCTGTCAGCATGTCGTACCCAAATGCACGGAGGTTCCGGCCCGAAAAGGGTTCAAGAAAGATGACAGATGTATAAACAGGCCTGTTGCCCGCAGGTCTTATTGTATAATCAGGAAAACCTTCCTTTCGTATATTTTGAATATGCTGTTGTATCTGACTATTAGGGATAAGTATCGAAAATCCGACTCCTAAAACGCCGGGAAGGTTCTCGTCAATTTTAGTGCGTTCGATAAATTGCTGCCAGTCCTTTCTTGATACAGAGTCAGTTGTCGAAAATAGTGCAGAGCCGGATCGTAAAAGCAGAGCATGTGCGCGGAGTCGTGTCGAAATCTTAGCCTTTATTTCATCACAAACTGCCCCAAATTCCTGTTTTGACTGTTCTTCAATATAGCGGTTTACGTTATATACACGATAAGCTGTAAGTGTAAGTCCGAAAAGCAGAATAAGTAAAGCATTCCTCAGATTTCGGGGAGTGGTTCGGAGTTTTAAAAACTGAAAATTGAAATCGCGTTTTTTCATTGAATGGACTTTGATACTAAAAACAGCCCGAAGGGAGTTGGAAGTAGCACTTGACTTTTTTTTTGCTAAAATGGAGTCAAATATACTGCTTTTATCATATGTAAACAAACTGCAAAGCTTAATGTAGCTCAAATGGGTTTTTGCAGGCTTGCCAGGAGTAATATATTTTTGCCCTGTTTATGAGTGTTTGGTATTCCATTTTATGTTTACCCACTGATTTTGCTGTGCAAGGTTAAGGAAAGTCCATGCAACAATACGCCCTGTTTTATTGCCCTGACCCATTGGGATGGTCTTCATTGTAAAGGCTTCGGCTTTGTGCAGAGCATCGTAAACACTTTTGAGGCTTGACTCTTTCGAAACCAGCGTGGAAAACCAAAAACACGAACCGCAGAATTGCTTGCTTTGACGGATCATATTCTCTATAAATCGTTCTTCCCCGCCTTCGCACCACAATTCACCGTGCTGACCTCCGAAATTGAGTAAAGGTCGGGTGGTGTTCTTGCCCGTTAAATTGCTCAGTTTGCGCAGTGTTCCCGATTGAGCTTCTGCTAACGAGGCATGATAGGGCGGATTGCAGATAGTTATATCGAAGCTTTCGCCTTTCAGTATAATGCCGTTGAAAATATTGTTTGGATTTGGTTGAAGCCTAAGTTCGATCAGATCCTGAATACCTGGATTTGATGCAATTATTCGGGAAGCCGATCCTATGGATACTGGATCAGTGTCGCTGCCGGTAAAGGACCATCCGTATTCGCTGCTGCCGATTAAAGGGTAAACGCAATTTGCACCAACGCCTATATCGAGGCATTTTACGGTTTTTCCTTCCGGGATTTTACCTTTATTACAACTGCCCAACAAATCAGCCATATAATGGATGTAATCGGCCCTGCCCGGAATAGGAGGGCAAAGGTAGTTTTCGGGGATATCCCAGTCAGCAATATGATAAAAATGTTTAAGCAGGGCTTTGTTCAACATTTTCACTGCTTCCGGGTCGAAAAAATTGATGGATTCATCCTTATAATCATTCAGCCTGACAAATGGGGCCAGCTGAGGACAACTTTCAATTAGCTGTCCGAAATTATATCGCTCGCGATGCCTGTTGCGGGGATGCAAACGGGTTTTTTCTTTGGGATGATCTTTTTTTAGGGGAAGCAAGGGCTATGAATGGTTCAGGATTGGTTATACTGTTATATGCTTTCTTTTGATCTCCTTTTGTTTAAAATGTCAAGCATCAGAAATGGGAAATTATTGTTAAGATTAAGTTACTGTCTAAAATTGATAAAAACTACTTTCAAGCATTAAGGCCCTGTATTCCTGTCACATTGAGCGAAGTCGAAATGCACTCGTTCAACGCTTAAACGAAAATATTGAGATGATTTAGTGGGCTTCGACTCCCCTTTGGCAGGCTCAGGGCAGGCTTCTCAGCCTGATAGTAGATTGAGCAAATAACTTGATTAATCCCTCAATTTTAAAATTTAGACAGTTTCGAAGAGATTGCCTTCTATCCCCTCAGATCCATGTTTTCGCTGTCGATCATAGTCACCCATTTCCCCATTTTCTTCTGAATAACTTTAAAATGATGTTGCTCATCGGGAGAAATTAATGAGATTGCTTCACCTGGAGAGTCGGCCCGGCCGGTTCTTCCGATACGGTGTATGTAGTCTTTGGGCGAGCGGGGCAGCTCGTAGTTTATAACATGAGGTAGGAATTTAATGTCGATGCCACGTGAAATCAAATCGGTAGCCACCAGCACGCGCAGGCTGCCCGATTTAAATTTGTTTAAAGCTGATGTTCTGGCTTCCTGCCTTTTTTTACTGTGTATCGAAATGGCGTCAATTCCGTTTTTACGGAGTTTATCAGCAACATTGTCAGCAGAGTAAACGGATGATGTAAAAACCAGAACCTGTTGGAGGTCATCCCGTTTTATAAGATATCGCAGCAGTGGGCCTTTTTTTTCTTCGGGAACAAAATAGGCTAATTGTGAAATCAGGTCAATGTTTTCACTTTCGGGTTCTATTTTTATGACCAGTGGATCATGTAGTAAAATCTGATTAATATGGGTCACATCATCACTCAATGTGGCGGAAAAAAGCAGGTTTTGCCTTTTTTGCGGCAAAAGGGCAAAGATGCGGTTCATTTCTTCCCGGAAACCCAGGTTCAGCATTTTATCGGCTTCGTCCAGCACCAGGGTGTCAATGCCCGAAAGGTGAACTGCATTCGATTCAACTAATTCCAATAGCCTTCCCGGTGTGGCGACCAGAATATCCGTGCCTTGCAAGGCCATCATCTGCGGGTTAATCGATACGCCTCCAAAAACGGCTAAAGCTTTTATCCTTTCAGGAAGAGCAGAACCGAAATGATGAAATACGTCTCTTACCTGCACAGCCAGCTCACGCGTAGGAACAAGTACCAGAACGCTCACATGCCTGTTTCGCGATGCAGCCTTACCCTGTGTGTTCATTAATAAAGGCAGCACATAGCCGGCTGTTTTGCCTGAGCCTGTAGGAGCAATACCAAGCACATCTTTTTTGTTGAGTATAGCCGGAATCACCTCTTGCTGAATCGGGTATGGCTGTGTGTAGTCCTCACCGGCCAGTGCTTTTAATAAAGCGGATGATAATCCTAAAGAAGAAAAAGGCATAAGATAATGTTCTGGGTAATTTAAATGTTTAAACGAGTAAATGTACTGTAATTATTACTGGTTATGGGTTAAAATGTTTGGACCAACCAGGTAAGGGTTAGTATGCTTAGTGCAGTGTGCTGAATGTGTCTTAATTAGTGATTCTTTGTGGTTTTGAGTCCTGGTGGCTATACATATTCAGCCACGAAAGCATTAAGAATACTCAAAGTTTAAACACAACGCTTAGTTATAGTCTATAATTATTTTAATTCATCGATGTTCTTGTTATTTGCATTGAGTAGCTCGCGCGAATCGGAGAGAAACTGTTTCAGGCTGATGCGCGACTGTATATCGAGCAAGGTCGTATCCTCTTCGAATCGCGCAGCAGGCAGGATATAATACTGTAATCTGTTGTTTTCTGTAGGGTTATACACCCAGGTCAGCCTATAATCAGCACTTTTAATGCTGGTGCGGCCCGATTGTTTTTGAAGCGTTACCGAAAACATGGCTCCGCCGTCGGTATATTGTTTTCGCTGGTTCGACACAAAATTCCCCAACGACCACACTACCAGTTGCTCTTTTTCGCCTTTACCGCCTTTATGCCATTCCATAGGCTGTATAACATGCGGATGCGAACCGATTATCATTCCGGCACCATTCTCGAAAAGGTACTGTGCAATATCCTTCTGAAAGTCATTAGGTTCCCGCTGGTATTCAACGCCCCAGTGAATAAAAACAATGGTCATATCGGTAACCGAATCGCGGCAAACCTGCAGGTCGGCCAGCATACGTTCCTTTTCAATCAGGCTTACAATAGCATTTCCGGGTGCAGGAATGCCATTGGTGCCATACGTATAGTTAAGAAAAGCAAGCCTGAAACCGTGTGAGTTTACAATAAGCGGATTGCTTTTATGGTAGCTTGCTTCGTCCCTGTATGTCCCCATATACATCATCCCCAAGCTGTCGAGTATGCTAATGGTGCGTTCGATGCCGGTGATGCCGCGGTCACAGCAATGGTTGTTGGCGGTTCCTACTATATCAATTCCGGCATGGAGTAAGCCGTTCACAAGCTCGTCGGGGGAACTGAAAGCCGGGTATCCACTGTAGGGCTTTCCCGCCAGGGTGGTTTCGAGGTTCGAAATGGTCAGGTCAGCACCTGAAAGCCAGGGATTAATGTATTTGAAACACGAATCATAGATGTACAAGCCGAGGTCATTATTCCATGCTGCATCAACCTGGGGCATATGCTGCATAATATCGCCTGTAAATACCAGTGTTATTTCATGTGGTGTTGAGGGAAGGGGCGAATTTGATGCACTCTCGGAAGTCTTGTAAGGCAAAAGTGCCAGCAGCAACGCCACCGATAAAATGGCTGTAATCTCCATGACCCTCCTTTTAAAAAAGAAGAATAATGCACTGGTGTTTATATATATACTATGAGTCGGCAACATCTTTTTAATGAAAAAAATAAGGAGTCAGGGCTTTACAATGTAAATAAAAGGCTTATCCTGCCCCATTTATGCCATAATCCGCCTTTGTATTCGGGCGAAAGATAATGCTGCGCAAGTTCGATACCCATTCCTTTATACCTGAAATGCAGGCCGGCTTCGGCAGTGCCTACTATCCGCTGTATTTCGTTTCCTTTAAGGGTGTAGATATTATCAGGGTTAAACATTCCTCCCTGCAATAGTGCATTATAAGCCATGGCACTCAGGTGTGTTTTTGCAAAGAAATAATATTCTGATTTGGGCAATGGCTTGCTATCAGTCATTCCGAAGACAGGATCAGCTTTCCCGACCTGAAGTTGCAGGCTGGCACCACTTGTATTAAAAAGTGTGCCGGATTGTACATCCAAACCGGCCAGTAGGGTAAGTTTATCATTGTACACAATGGCTTTCTGCACCTGCAAAGAATAATTCAGGATAATATCGGTATTGATCTGCGTTTCCCAGCCAAGGGGCGCATCGTTGGTTGGGAAGGTTTTATGAACGATGGTTTGCAGGTACGATCCGGGCGAATAAGGGCCAATATACCCGGCACTGAACTGGGATGCAATTTTGAGTTTCCGCAGCGGATCGGAAACTGTTTTCCTGAATCCGAAATACAGATACGATGAATACGGACGGTCGTTATTTAGCGCAGGGGCAATCCTGGTGTCGGTAGGCGTAAACATATCCTGCACCATGTTCAGGTTGTAGCTAACCAATGCCTTGTGCCGGTATGGGATCATAAGCTTCTGAAGCGGGGAACGGCTCAGCCAGGCAGCCTGAAGGTCGAAGGTAATACCATTGGTAAAATAACGATCGGTATTGGAATAGGTGATAAGATCGTTTTCGAAATTTATTTTTAGAATGCTTCGGGTATCCAGCCGTTGTTCAACCCATTGAACACCAGGTATCACCCTTGCAACAAATTTTTGTGATGTAGTATCGGGAGTAGTGACAATAATTCTTTTCTCCTGATTTATTAATTGCTGAACCCATAATCTGATTGAATTGTGCCCGGCCGTATCTGAAATAAGGGAATAATTGTGTTTATTTGCTTTGCGCACTTCCCTGAGAATTCTCTTGTCTTCAGAAAAATTAAATATCTGGTTCATTGCACCTTGCAAATCAGCAATTCTTAAAGGCATAGGATCGCTTACCGCATTGAAGAGTATGATATCGTACCTGCCTGCTAAAGCGTCCATAGCTATGGTCACCCTGTCGCCATTCAGCTTAACAAAGACCATTTGCCCGGTTTTGGAATCGAGTACGGGTATGCTGTGAGGCGAAAGTACCCTCTCAGCAAAAGAGACATTGTGGTTGGCCGGGTTGCTTTGCTTTTTTGTTGGGTTCACCATTACGCCTGCAGGGTAATCGATTACCAGCGGGGCGTGGCTTTGCTCAATGGCGGGTTTTGTTACCTGTTGCCGGTGACAACTGGTAAAAAACAGCAACGAAACAAAAAGGAAGCAAATTGCTTTCATTAAACAGGAACTCTGGCTTTTCAATGCAAAAATACTGAAAAAGTCACTACCAATGGTATGATATTCTCTGAAGGAATGAGAGAAAGGTTTTGAAATTTGAACGTATGTTAGAAGAGTATCAGGCTTAAAATTCGCAATGTTAAGCCGCAAATCTTATTTTTTCCCGGTCCTCTCCAGTTCCCGAAGGTTTTCCATTTTTTTCTTTTCGAGGAAACCGGTGATATCGCAGAGGTGTTCTTTAACCTGCTTGTTGCCAAATTCAAATACTTTACTCACCAGGCCATCGAGAAAATCACGATCGTGCGATACCAGGATTAAGGTGCCATCGTAGTCCTGCAAGGCACTTTTTAGAATATCTTTTGTCTTCATATCCAGGTGGTTGGTGGGCTCATCGAGGATAAGCAGGTTTACAGGTTCGAGTAGCAGCTTGATCATGGCCAGGCGGGTACGTTCGCCACCCGAAAGCACTTTTACCTTTTTATTCCAGCTGTCGCCGCCAAACATAAATGCACCGAGCAAATCCTTGATTTTTGTCCGGATATCTCCTTTTGCAACATCATCGATGGTTTGAAAAACGGTGTTTTCCTCGTCGAGCAGGGACGCTTCATTCTGTGCGAAATAACCGATCATGGTATTATGGCCCAGGGTAAGTTTACCGTCGTATTCAATCTCACCCATGAGGCTTTTCACCATGGTGGATTTTCCTTCGCCGTTTTTACCCACGAATGCAACGCGTTCACCCCGCACTATGCTGAGGGTGGCATCCGAAAATACGGTATGGCTTCCATAGCTTTTCGACATCCCTTCGAGAATCACCGGGTAGCTCCCTGAGCGCGGCGAAGGTGGGAATTTCAGGCGAAGTGCCGAATTGTCTTCTTCATCCACTTCAATTACAGGCAGTTTCTCAAGCATTTTAACCCGCGACTGTACCTGGTTGGTTTTCGAATAAGTGCCTCTGAAACGATCGATAAAATCCTGGTTGTCGGCAACAAATTTCTGCTGTTCGTCGAATTGCTTCTGCTGCTGCTCGCGCCTTTCGGAGCGAAGTTGCATGTATGTTGAATAATTTACCTTGTAGTCGTAAATGCGGCCCATGGTAACCTCAATGGTACGGGTGGTAATGTTGTCGACAAATGCCCGGTCGTGGGAGATGACAATAACGGCTTTAGCACTATTTATCAGGAAATCCTCGAACCACTGTATCGACTCAATGTCCATATGGTTGGTAGGTTCATCGAGCAGGATAAGATCGGGTTTTTGCAACAGGATTTTGGCCAGTTCGATCCGCATCCGCCAGCCTCCGCTGAATTCGTTTGTTGGGCGGGTAAAATCTTCGCGCAGAAACCCGAGTCCCAGCAATATTTTCTCTACTTCTGCGTCGTAATTTATTTCTTCGATGGAATAGAATTTCTCACTCAGTGCTGAAACCTGTTCAATAAGTTCATAGTATTCAGCTGATTCGTAGTCGGTACGTGTCGAAAGCTGGTTGTTGAGATCATCAATTTCGTGCTGCATTTCGAAGACCTGCGCAAAAGCCTGTGCTGCTTCCTCAAAAACTGTGCGGCTGTCGGTGGTTAACAAATGCTGAGGCAGGTAAGCAATCACCGCATCTTTGGGTGAGGATACTTTGCCGCGCGATGCCGTTTTAGTTCCGGCAATTATTTTAAGCAAGGTCGATTTTCCTGCGCCATTCTTGCCCATGAGCGCAATCCTGTCTTTATCGTTTATCGCAAAAGATACATCTTTAAAAAGCGTAGTCCCTCCAAATTCTACCGTAAGTCCGTCTACTGAAATCATTTCTGTCTGTTAATGAGGCGCAAAGATACCGATTTTTGCCCGAGCTTTTTTTGAAAGCCTGGCTTACAGCGGGCATATTGCCAAAAATAAATCTCAAAATACTGATATACAGAAAACAATATATATTGTATTTTTAGTAATAAATTATACCTTTACCTCAGTTTTCGAGGTATTAGTTCACTAATATACTAAGATACTTTCACGAAAAGCTGTGGGCAGATGTCTCGCTTCTTTTATCGGATGTTAAACTGAAATAAAATTTCACCTATGGAAAACCCGCTTCTTACAACCTTAATTCGTGAAAACAGTATTAAATACGGTTCACGCACCGCGATTTTTTACCAGGATAATGATAAAAGCTGGCTTCCTATAACCTGGACTGAACTATGGCAGTCAATCGAAGATACAGCAAAAGCCATGCTCGCAAGCGGGGTGAAGCCAGGTGACAAAGTAGCCATCATGTCGCGCAATATGCCTGAGTGGACTATTTCGGATTATGCGATCCAACTGGTAAGAGCAGTATCGGTACCACTTTTTTCGTCGACCAGCGCAGCGCAGGCCGAATATATGATTCACGAAACGGAATGTGTGCTTTTCCTGGCCGGTGAACAGGAACAGTATGATGTTGCCAGGGAATTGATACAAAAAGTGCCTTCACTCAGTAAAATCGTTGTTTTCGATAGGGCAGTTCAACTTGACAAGAGTATTTCATCCGAATATTTTTCTGATTTTCAAGCCACAGGCCGGGGAAGTAATTATGACAGTCAAATACAGGTTCTTGCAGGTGAAGCTCACGAGCAGGATCTCTGCACCATTATTTATACATCAGGCACTTCGGGCGAACCAAAAGGTGTCATGCTTTCGTTAGCCAATTTTTTACATTGCCTTCATATTCACGATCTGCGTCTTAATGTCGACGATACTGATGTTTCACTTTGTTTTCTCCCGCTGAGCCATATTTTTGAGCGTGGCTGGACATTTAATGTGCTGAGCAAAGGAATGGTATCGTATTATCTCCGCAATCCTAAGGAAGTAGTGGATGTAGTCAAAGTTGTGAAGCCAACTATTATGTGTTCGGTGCCGAGATTCTTCGAAAAAACCTATGAAGGAGTGAATGCCGAGATCGCCAAAAGTTCAGCTTTGAAACAGGCTATTTTTAGATGGGCTATCAATGTAGGAGGCAAGAGGCTCGATTATATCTGGAATAAAAAACCTGTCCCGCACAGGTTAAACATTGCGTATGCAATTGCCGATAAACTTGTTTTGGCAAAAGGCCGTGGCGCACTCGGGGGAAATTTTCGGTTTATGGTTTGTGGTGGAGCTGCTCTGTCGCTCGACATCATTCATTTTTTCGAACAGGTTGGGATTCATATCAAAGTGGGTTATGGTCTTACCGAAACAACTGCATCAGTTACCTGTCTCCTGGATGATGACCTGAATACAAACTCGGTTGGCAAGGTTATGCCGCTGCTGGAGGTAAAAATAGGGGAGAACGATGAGATTATGGTAAAAGGCGGCACAGTGTTTATGGGATACTATAAGAAACCTGAATATACCGCTGAAGTGTTCAAAGACGGTTATTTCTGTACAGGTGATGCCGGCCGGCTCGATGAAAACGATTACCTTTTCCTGAAGGACCGTATTAAAGATATTATCAAAACATCGTCAGGGAAATATATTGCACCCCAGAAAATTGAATCCGTGCTTACGGCTGATAAATATATAGAACAAATAACTATTATCGGCAACGAACGGAAATTTATAACCGCCCTGGTGGTTCCTGCTTCAATTGCTTTTGAGAAGCTGATGAAAGAAATGGGTCTCGACAAAAAAAGCAGGGTGGAGCAGGTGAAGGAAAAATCGGTTATAGCTTTCTACCAGAAACGGATTGATGCTGCTCAGAAGGACCTTTCGCCTTACGAACAGGTAAAGAAAATAGTTCTGCTGCCTACCGAGTTCACCATACAATCAGGCGAATTGACTCCTTCCCTGAAAATTAAACGAAGGGTTGTTGCCGAACAGTTCAAGGCTGAAATTGAAAACATGTACAACGGCGATTCAATCTGATCCGAAAAATACCAGCTAACTCTTATCCGCTGTTTCTGCCTTCCGGCTGTGCTTCCATCTTCTGTGCGACCAAAGCCAGTAGGCTGGTTCCTGTAAAATGGATTTTTCGAGCTTTGCCGCATACAGTCGTGTGATCTCCCCATCAGGAAGTGAAGATGGGTTATCGGATAGAACTACCAGGTTGAGGTCGTAATATCCTCTTTTAACTTTCTGTATATCAACATAAACTACCGGCCAGTTAAATTTGCGGGCATATTTTTCGGGACCGTGAAGCCAGGGTGTGTCATGATGCAGAAACTCGAACCAGTAACAATCTTTAAGATTTGTTGGGCTTTGATCAGAAGCCATAATATAAGCCTGTGGAGTTCCTGAAAGTGCTTCAAAAGTATGTGCTGTTTCATGTATGGATGCGAGCCTGGTGTTGAATTTAGCCCGGTGTCGTTTGGCATATGCATCAACGAGTTTATTACTCATAGGTTTGTAAAAACCCACAATAGGATATTTTATCTGCAATCCGGGTGATAGCGAACCCCATTCCCAGTTATTGTAATGCCCGGGTACTGTTATCACACTCAGTCCTTTAGAATAATAATATTCAGCTAGCTCAGGATTAAGGATATGATGTCTGAGGATAAGTTCCTGCGGACTCATAGAAAATCCCTTAATGCTTTCGATGCTGATGTCGCAGAGGTGATGATAGAATTTTTTTGTAAGCTGCCTGATCTCAGCCTCATTTTTTTCGGGGAATGAACTGCGTAAGTTCTCTGATACAACTTTACGGCGGTATCCGATCAGGTAAAATATAAGGAAATACACCAAATCGGAGAACAGGTACATGATCCTGAAAGGCATAATTCCTATTATCAGAATCATAAATCTTAAAAAGAGATACGAGATTGTTTTCAAAGGATAAAGTGCTTTTGGGTTTGTATCAGGTTTAGAAAAGGAAGCGGAGGTAAGCGCCGATACCCGGGTTCATGTCAGTGTAACGGTTTAGTTTTACCATCAGCCAGTGAGCGGTAATACCGGGTTCAATAAATATGCTGTTGTTGAATTTTAGTGTTGCCCCGGCACCTGCAAACATTCCGAATCCTACACCACCCTGGTATACATTATAGGTTTGCATATTGCTGTTCGGGATATATCCGCTATTGCCGTAACGATTAATCATGCTGTATTCTTTTTGCTCAACGTAAAAGGAGCTTTTTTTTGCCTTTGTACTATTTACGTTCAATCCTCCGGTAACAAACCAGGCAAGACTTTCATCCCTCGGAAAAGTCCGTTTCAGGCCGATATTAGCATATACTCTTTCTTCAACGCCCCTGATAGGGTATAGACGCAAATCGGGTTCAGTTAAATATTCTTTATGGTCAACTTCGAATACGATCACATCATTCGCTTTCAGATTCATATAGTTGAACTCTATCAGAAGCGCCAGTTCAGGATTGAAACAAAATTGCGCATAAATTCCCGGTTGTATGGCAATTTTGTAATGCATATTCCCGGGTAATCCATATATGCTTATCGAATCGTTCGCATTCAGGGTATGAAATATCTCCTGGTACCAGTAATAATTCGACATGACGTAGTTTGCATTGTTTTCGTTTGCAGCATCGCCATTATAATAGGCGGCGGTACTTTTTGAAGGATAATACAGGCCGACGTTGAGTCCGAAAATCCATCCTTTGCCATCGTTCGAATATACGGTTTCTGAGTTTTCATCCTCAGTCTGTGCTGATACAGGTGACCCACTGATGCCCGCCAGCAGCAGAAGAAGAAGAAGGGTTTTAAGGATGCGGCTCATAAGTATGATAGTAATTTGCGGTTAAAAAAAGCTCACTAACAGGCGAATGTTAAGCAAAGTTACAACAGTTCCAATTAAAACCAGGAAAATAGTAAGCGGACGTGAGTTTGCATACTTGCTCATTACCTTTTTAGATGATGTAAGATAGATCTGTGTAAAAATGGTGATGGGTAATTGTATACTAAGCAGCATTTGAGAATACAGCAGTCCTTTGAACGGGTTGCTGATAATAAATATCAATAATAAAGCTGGTATCAGCGAAAGCAGCACTCCCAGGCGCGAGTGATTGTCCTTCATATCGAAAGGCTCGCCGAAGAATCCTGCAAAAATACTTCCTCCGGCCATAGCAGAAGTAATGGTTGAAGCTATGCCGGCCATGAGCAGGGCTACTGCAAAAACTACTGCCGCATTGTTGCCCAGCAGGGGTACCAGCATATTTTTTGCTTGTTCCAACTGGTCGACCGGGATTTTATGCCTGAAAAAAGTAGCTGCCGCCATAAGTATCATGGCACTGTTAATAGCCCATCCGACAATCATCGAAAAAAGAGTATCAAGGAATTCGTAACGGAGCTGACGGTTCTTGATCTTTTCATCAGTAAGATTCCATTGCCGGCTCTGAATAATTTCCGAATGCAGGAATAGGTTATGTGGCATCACCACGGCGCCAAGCACGCTCATGATCACTATCATGGATCCGTCGGGGAAGGATGGCTTTATCCAGCCCATGATAGCCTGTCCCCATTCGATGTCGGCCAGGGTTAGTTCATAAATAAAGGAAAGCCCTATCAGGCTGACAAATCCGATGATCCACTTTTCGAGTTTGCGGTAGGAATTCGAAAATAAAAGGATGATTATGGTAATCAGGGTAATAATGGCACCTATACGCACCGGTATTCCGAAAAGCATCTTCAGGGCTATGGCGCCACCAAGCAGTTCGGCCAGTGAAGTGGAAATAGATGCTACTATGGCTGACGATAGCACCGATCGCGAAACCCAACGGGGCATATGCATGGTGGCTGCTTCCGAAAGGCATAGGCCAGTGGCAATGCCAAGGTGGGCAACATTATGCTGAAGTACAATAAGCATAATGGTCGAAAGGGTAACCATCCAAAGGAGTGAATACCCGTAATCGGCTCCTGCTGCCAGGTTCGATGCCCAATTACCGGGATCGATAAAACCAACAGTGACTAAAAGCCCCGGACCTATATATTTGAAAATCTCGAGACCTCCGAAGGCAGGTTTATGATCACGGCGGCGAAGGTCCTGTATTAACTGGTTAAGCGATAGTTTCACGATGGATGGTAAGGCATTTGTGCAAAGTTAAGGATTTATGCAATGGTGAGGCGAAACATCTTTCGGAGTCAATCCCCTCCTTAAAACCCATATCTTATGTTAATTGTTCTTGTGCCCTGGAGTTTTTGTTTTTGGAGTATTATACGTTTTATTCTGTTTCACCAACCCTTAAAGGAAGAATCCCTCCCATACCGTTAATCCGGTATGAAAGGGATTCCAATCTATAATAAGGATAGGCTATTGCAGCGGGGTGATTACTTCCAGTACTTCGGGCATATCCATTCCAAGTTTTTTTATATGATCAATGGTAGGAACCCCGTTTTTGTTCCAGCCCCGGCGGGCATATACAGCGTCGAGCAGTTGTTCGTAACGGTCTTCGCGATAAGCACGGGTGGCAACCATTTTTTCCTGAAGCGTCATGTTCGACGGATCCTTGCCAATCAGGTCAACAAGCTGACCATCGTATCTTTCCTGGCGGCTGAGGTATTCCTCTTCGGTTACAGGGCCGGCTGCACGGTAAGGCTGTGCATCAAATTTGCGGAGGCCTTTACCCAGACGGATATTAAAGATACGTTGGAAATTGTAAACGCGTTCGCTCTGGCGGATAAGTTCTTCCTTGTTGAAATCGTTTCCGGTAACAGCTTTATAAATAGCCACATAGTTGTCGACATGGCCCGGAACTTTACCCGGTTCAGGGTAGGTGTGGTTATCTTCGGGTTCAACATCGTTCCATGGCAGTTTGCAGAGTCCCTGCAATCCGAACCAGGTGCGGAACATTGGGAAATAGTGCAATGCTTCGGCTTTTTTCTCAAATGTAGGGATCTGGTTGTTAACCATATCCATAAAGATAAGCCAGGCTTCATCGTGCTGTGGTCCTTTATTGGTCATGGCATATCCACCCTGCTGAGCAAGCGATTCTTTCGAAACATACTGTGAATATTCCAGTCCTTTATTCTCCATGCCGATATCCTGCATGAAACCTGCATCGCCCCATCCTTTGGCTGCAAATAATTCTTTCATTTTATGCACACCCAGCCCGGCAATTTTACCGAAACCTTCGCCACGCGAAACCATATGTAGCAGTTCCATAGCAGTGTCGGCATTGCCAAAATTCAGTTTCATGCCTCCTGTGCGTTCTTCGTTCAGGATGCCGTTTTCGAAACATTCCATAACAAAACCAAGGATGGTTCCCCACGAAATGGTGCAAATGCCGTATGTGTCGCAATAAAAATTTGATTCGATAGTAAAATCAGGATTAAAAATGCCTGCAATGGAGCCCAGCGACGAAGTGGATTCATATTCCGGTCCGTCGACAATCACCTTTGATCCTTTGTAAGGTCCTGACCTCAGTTCATAGTTATCGACACCTTTTGCGCAGGCCATATTACAGCCTATCCAGCAACCGTCGGGAACGCCCTGTGTAAAGTAGCTCTTCCATACATCCCCTGATATTTTTACTGCGTCGGGATGGCTGCCAAATTTAAAATTGTTCACTGGCAGCAGGTCATAGTCATTCATAACAAGGGTAAGGTGAGCCGTGCCTTTGCTGCGCATTTCGCATTGCTTGTCGTCGAGTTCGCGCATTTCGCGGTTGAAAACTTTACCTCTTTCCATGATTGCCTGAAGGTCGACAACACCATTACGGTTGCCGGTAACGCCCTTGGAGTGAGCCACAACGGCACGGATTTTTTTATCACGTAGTACAGACCCGATTCCGCCACGCCCGGCTTGTTTTAGCCTGACCAGTTTACGTTTTGAATCAAAGAAACTGAAATTGAGCATGCCGATAAGTGAGTTGTCGGCGGCGGTACCTGCAGAAACTACTGCGATGTTCAGGCGGTCTTTCTCGGTGGTAGCCAGTGTTTCGGTGAGGTATTCGGCCATCAGATGGCTGTCGGGACTTTCGGATCCTGCTTCGTAAATTTCAATTACTTCGCGGGTTTCGTCGATAAAGACTATAACATCTTTCTCTGATTTGCCTTGCAGTTCGAGCGAATCGAAGCCTGCAAATTTCATAAAGGGGCCGAAGTACCCGCCAACATTGCTGTCGACAGGAATGTCGGTTTGTGGTGAAATAGTTACAACAAGCGATTTGCCGGTACCCGAATACTGGGTAATACCGCAAATCGGGCCTGTATTGATTACAATTTCGTTTTCAGGGTCATTCCATTTTGTACCCGGACGGGTGGCATCCCACAGCAGTTTCAGGCCAAAGCCTTTTCCACCGGTGAATTTTTCCTTCATAGGCGCCGGAACCGGCTTTTCTTTTATCTCGCCGCTGCCAACGTTAACATACAGTGTACGGTTGTTGTATCCTTTTTCGATTGGCGCCCATGTATACTTGTATGAATACAGGAGTTTGTGCGTGGTTTGAAAATTTTCTAAGCTCATAGTATGTGGGTTATTTCTTTCTGTTATTCGATTCACAAAAGTATAAAATGGAAACGATGTATCAAGCTATTTGCTCAAAAATTGCGATATGAATATTCGTTATAAACGGTTAGTGTTGAAACACTTGGTTTCTATGCCTTTGCCCATATTTATAGTGAGTAAAAGTTGGCGTTTAAAATTTAAATGGTGGGTTTTAAAGGTGTAATTTTTAAATGTCAACACCTAAAGCAGCTTTTTAATAAAAAAATCCGGTTATGAAGAACATATATTTTATGCGAGTAAAATCTGAAGTTAAACGTTTTACTGAATTATTTCCAGATTTTCAGCCAGAGCAGCTTTCCCGCATTCGCTCTTTATTTTGATCGTTTTAAAAAATTCTCTGACAATGCGTTCGTGGAAAAAAGAATACAATCTGCGGTCGCGAAGCTTCGAATTGCATTTATACCGTGTATATTGTGTAATTTCTGTGAATCCTTCAGGTGTCGGATTCAGGCTGAATTTTTGAGTCCCCCTGGTATCGCCGTGTTCAACATAGCAATATTCGATTGTTTTCTCTGCATTGTCCATGCGGGTAACCTCGAGGGCTACAGCCAGGTTTTTTATTCCGTTCAGCACCCTAAGGTTGAAAAATAATATCTGCCCTTCCTCAATACCAATATTGGGTTCGTTTTTATACTGAATATTGTTCTGCCGTTTGGAATACAGTAAACCCAATGTTACAATTCTGCCATCAAATTCATCGCTGAGTGCCTGGCGCGTAAGGTTGTTCCATACCACATTTATATTCTGGTGTATAAGCTGCGATTTCCGAAACGTGCGGTAGTCGCCTGAGTCGAGTGTATTATAGCATACCGGGTGAATTTCGTCGAATGTTCTGACCCCGAAATATTTTTGCCGGGAAATCAGTTTCCTGACTTTTTTATTCTCTATGCGGTTGTAGTCAACCGAATCGATAGGCACGGGCACAATTACCGACGAATATGTCCGGAAACAAGTAATTGTAAAGCTGAGTATAAGTAGCAACAGTAAGTTATGCCTAGTCATTAGTCAGTTTTAGAAAAAACAGTTGGTGCGCTGGTTTGCGGACTACAATAATGAATGCCCTGAAAGATGTATGGATTGTTGTAATTTCAGATAACAAATATAGGAAAGAGTATACAACGGGCAAAAAAAAATTCCACTTCAGTTTAAGAATGCCGGTTTTTATTGTTTTTTTCAGTCGAAGCAGGCAGTCAGGATAAGGTATTGCCCAACTTAGGAATGCATATAAATAATCTGGAATTGCTCATTAATTATTTCTCCATATCTATATAACAGCATCTTCATGATATAACAGGGCGTATACCTGCCTTTAAATAGCGAATGATAGTAGCTTTTAAATCAGTCGGGAAAGGGGTTTTTAAGATTTCGTGCATGCCGGACCAAAATGTAAATTTTTAGTAATGCTGCCTTTAAGATTATTTCTGTGTGACAGATGCGATGTAAAACATTGAAAGTCAGTCTGTATAATGATACAGCCTGAGATGAAAAACAGGTAGATTTATGTTTGAACATTTAATTTGATATTTAACAGTATATTCTGTTTTTCTTGCCTAATAGTTTCTAATTTCGCCTTATGCAAAGGGGGCATATAGCTAACGGTTCTGTGTCCTGAAACCTGATATGAAATTCCTGTCAAAATATATACTCCTGATAATGGTAACCCTGGGTTCGTGTGCAATGTATGCACAAGACCCTGGTAATGGCCATGACCCGGTTTATGGTTTTGATCCATTACTGTATAACGGGCGGGTTTATTATTTCTATCCGCATCCGGGGACAAAAGGGTCACAATATTTATTTGAACAGTTCGATACCTTAGCTTCTGTTTCGGTGAGAGGTGTGGTTTATAGTCAATCGGCAATTAATTACGATATTTTAAATCAGCAGTTTGTCCTGAAATTTAAAAATACACTGGGCTCATGGAGTCTGATCGAAATTTCGGATGCATGGCTCGACTGGGTTACCATTTATGGCTGCCGGTTCGAACGTATGGAAGGAGCGACCGGCGGCAAAAGGATATACCAGGTATTGGGATCCGGAAAAGAGAAAATACTGTATTATTATTTCAACGAACTGCTTATCGATAACCAGCTGGGTGCCCAGGCACGTTATTTTTCAGCACCACACAAGGAAATGTATTTTCAGGTTAATAATCAGTTGATCCCAATTCATAACAACCGGAATTTTATCCATGCTGTAAATCCATCCCGACAGCCTATGCTGAAAACCTATTTACGGCAGAATAAGATCAGGATTAGAAAAGCGAACGATTTGATTATAAATGGTTTAATCAATTATTGTAATAGCCTTCCCGGATAGTGAAAAATGTAATTGCTGCTTTTTTGTTTCTTTCGTTATCGGTTGCTGCCATGGCTCAGCATACCGAACAGGTAATTGCATGTCATGCGGGAAGCATTCCTTTCAGTGAGTTTTGCAGTTTGATCTATAAGCAGTCGGGTGTAAAAGTATACTACCACGAGAAATGGGTAAGCGACCTTAAAGTTTCAATCGACAGGGATAGTATTACGGTTGAAATGGCCGTTAAAGAGTCAGTTAAAGGAACCGGCCTTATGGTTTCACCATGGAATGGAAATCTTGTAGTTCTGCCTGCCGAGATGCTCCTCACAGCATTGCCAACCTACCAGAGCAGGAGCAGGAGCGACCTGATCAACGGCCAGGGTACAAAAGAACTCACCAGCAGTGAGGAGCGGTATATTACCGGCCGAAAAGGGGATGTACTGCAAACTATAAAGGGCGGAGCGAAAGGTGGACCGATAAGCGGCACAAAAGCAAGGCTGCAGGGCCGTATTCTCGATGAAGAAACTGGTGCGCCTGTATTCGGTGCAACTTTATTTGTTGATGAAACAAAAACCGGCGCTGTGTCCGATCTCAATGGTCTGGTAATTATAGCTCTTAAACCAGGTAAATATAATGTTACGTTTGAGTACCTGGGTTATGAGAAAAAGAAATATCAGATGGAAGTGTTATCAGATGGAGATTTTACGATTAATATGCGGAGTACTGCGATCCAGATGCAGGGAGTGGTTGTATACGGCGATCGTCAGATGAATATCCGTATCAAGGATCCCGGATTGGATAAGATGTCGTCGAAATCAATCCGGGAACTGCCTATGATGATGGGCGAACGCGATATTCTGAAAGTATCGGGTACCTTGCCCGGAATTGTGAGCGTTGGCGAAGGCTCAGCCGGTTTGAACGTACGTGGCGGAGGTTCCGATCAGAATGCTTTCTATATCAACAAAATACCTGTTTATAATACATCGCACCTGTTCGGGTTTTTCCCGGCTTTTAACGCGGATATTATTAAAGACTTTTCAATTTATAAGGGGCATATCCCGGCCCAGTACGGGGGACATCTTTCGTCGGTATTCAATATCGTTTCGCGGCAGGGAAACCGCAAACATTTTACAGTCAGGGGAGGATTAAGCCCTATTACCGGCAACCTGGTGATTGAAGGACCACTAAAAAAAGATACCAGCTCTTTTCTTTTCAGCGCCCGTTCGTCGTATTCGGACTGGATACTGAAAAAGGTCGAAAACAGGGATATAAGTAACAGCAGTGCAAGGTTTAATGATCTGTCGGGAGGTATCAACTACGATTTAAGGAAATCGCAGCTTGCTCTATTTGCTTATCATAGTTTCGACCGCTTCAGGTTATCCGATCTTAACAGTTACGAATATTCAAATAACGGGGCATCAGCAACCCTTAGCCATAATTTCAACAATACCTGGCGGGGCGAATTTTCAATTATTGGTTCTCAATACTCTTTTTCGACCATCGATATACAGGAGGCTGCAAATGCTTTTGAGCACAGGTACAGCATGCAGCATTCCGAAGCCAGGGCTGACTTTAAACAAATGCTGAACGACAGGCATTCGCTTGAATATGGCCTAGGTATAATCCATTATAAACTTGACCGTGGCGATGTTTTGCCTTACGGCGAAAATTCCTTCCATAAAAAAGTTGAACTCGGTTCCGAACAAGGCCTCGAAAGTGCCGTGTACCTTTCTGATGTTTTTGATATTGTTTCCTGGCTGAATGTAACAGCAGGTATCAGGTATGCATTATTTACCCCCATGGGTGCAAAAACAGTATACGAGTACATTCCGGGTATGGCTGTGGAAGCCAGGAATATTTCGGATACTCTTACTTTTAAAGCCAATCAGGCAATTTGCCGATACCATGAACCTGATGTTCGCGTTGCTGTGAATATTAAAACTGACAGGTCAGGGTCAATAAAACTGGCATTTAACCAGATGCATCAGAATTTATTCATGCTCAATACCACTACCACCGTTGCCCCAAATACACAGTGGAAACTGGCTGATTACCATATGCGCCCATCTACAAGCAGCCAGTATACTGCCGGTGTGTTCCGTACATTATCCGAATATGGACTCGAAACATCAGCTGAGTTGTTTTACAAGAAAACCCGGAATTTTCCCGAATTCAAAGATGGTGCCGATTTTCTGAATAATCCCCTGGTGGAAACTTCGGTACTACAGGGTGATCAGCAAGCCTGGGGCATAGAGTTCTTTCTCAAAAGGAGCATGCGAAAAGTCGACGGCTGGATTTCCTATACATTTTCCCGCTCTATATTAAAAGTTGACGGGGGTGAAACCTGGAATCAGACCAATGAAGGGTACGCCTATCCAGCAAATTTCGATATCCCGCACTCATTGAATGTTGTGTTTAACTATCATGTCAGCAGGAGGATTGTTTTTGCGTCAATTGTCACATACCAGACAGGGAAGCCTGTTACGTACCCGGTATCGGTGTATTATGTTAACGGTTTGCCCGTACTCGACTATTCAAAACGTAATGCATACAGAATACCTGATTATTTCAGGGCCGATTTTTCAGTTACCATCGAAGGAAACCTGAAAAAGCAAAAGTTGCTTCACAGCTCCCTGATTTTCAGTCTGTATAATGCTACCGGAAGGGCTAACCCATATTCGGTTTATTTCAAAACACAAAACGGAGTCATTAACAGCTACCAGTATTCAGTGATCGGAGTCCCGATTTTTACTGCAACCTGGCTATTTAAACTCGGGAATTATGCGTCAGAATAGCCTGTTAATAGTTGCAGTCCTGGTATTGATGCTGACCTCCTGCATCAAAGCCTACGATCCTGAAATTAAAAGTCAGGATGCCGTTAAATTTGTTGTGTCGGGACAGATAAATAAAGGGGATACGGTTCAACGGATTAATATTTCAAAAACTTCGCCTGTAAGCCAGCCTGTACATTTCCAGGTTAGCGGGTGTACAGTGACTATAATTGATGACAAAGGGAACACATATAATGCCGTTGATGTGAATAACGGGGATTACGAATGTGTTATTCCTCAGTCGGCTCTTACACCCGGCACCTCTTTCAAGCTTAATGTTATTCTGCCTGATGGTGTAAATATCGTTTCTGATTTTGACCAGTTAAATGAGTGCCCTGATATCGATTCAGTATATTATTCAGTGAAAAGCATTCCCTCCACTGTTCCGCAACTCGTCACACAGGGCATACAGTTTTATTTGAACCTGGATGCCGGAGATTTGCCGTGCCGCAATTTTAAATGGGAAGCCACCGAAACCTGGGAATACCATTCCTCGTATGCCATTGAGTGGTATTACAATGGTAAAATTCATCATGTGTCACCTCCTGATTTTTCGAAGATGGTGTGTTGGAAAACAGCAGCGGTAAAGGATGTTTTCACCCTTACAACTAAAAACCTGGTTCAGAACAAATACAGCCAGTTCCCATTGCATTTTGTCGATAATTATTCCACCCCGCGTTTGGTTTTTGGGTATAGCCTGCTTGTAAGGCAATATGCGCTCAGCGAGGCGGCTTTCGCATATTGGGAGAAAGTTCAGATAAACAGCAACCAGCAAGGTGGCTTGTACGAAAAGCAACCGCTTGCCATTAACGGGAATATGCATAATGTAACCCATCCCGATGAGGAAGTGCTTGGGTTTTTCGGTGTAACAGCTGTTACATCCAGGCGGATCTTTGTTAAAAATGTCGAAAATCTGCCTTTGGAATATTATAAGGATTGTGAATCCGGTACCATCTTAAAAGAAGGATTGAAAAAGATTCCGACCTCATTATACCCTGCTTATTTATACGGAGGACCTTACGGATATGAGGATAGGCTAATTGACCCCACCTGTGTTGACTGCCTCCGGCTCGGTGGTAAGAATGTAAAACCTGATTTCTGGCCAAACTAAGATGATGAAAAAATACCTGCTCATAGTTTTAGTCATGATCCTGGCTGCAAAAAGCACTGCATTTGCCATGGCATTTTCCGGGGTAAAAAGTCTTGCCGGCGAAAAAGTTGTGCTTTTTACTGACCGTTCACTCTACATTGCCGGGGAACAATTGAATTTTAAAGCATCTTTATTTTCTGATAGTAACTCAAATGGATCCGGGCCAGTGCACATACTCTATTGTGAACTGGTTACCCCCGATGGGAAAAAGGTGGTTGGAAACAAATACCTGGTAAGTAATCTTGAAGCCAACGGCTGTATGCTTATTCCAAAAGATCTGATAACCGGTACCTATTACCTGAGAGCATATACCCGCATGATGCTGAATTATGGCCCCGCTTCATTTGGCTACAGGCAGATACGCATAATAAATCCGGGTAAAAATGAGGTATTGGTTTCAGAAAAGAACCAGGATGCTGGAGGGCTGCTTACAGAGCCTTCTGCTGCTGAAAGCCCGGATGAGTTGTACAAGGTTTCGGCAGATAAAAAGGTATACGTTCCGCGCGATACCATTAGCGTGACCGTTCAGGAAGGTAAAAATTATAAAGCCGGAATAAAAAGCCTGTGCCTGTCTGTTGTACCGGATGGAACAAAGGAAGTCGCTCTGCTGCAGCCCTTAACATCGGATGAAGATAAGTACAGTAAGGACTATTACCCCGAATCCCGGGGGCTTTCACTTACAGGCAAACTCACCGAAGCAAATTCATCGCTTCCGGTACAGGGCAAAAGGGTGAACCTTTCGATTATGGGGAGTGGCCGCGATTTTATGTCGGTCAGAACGGATACCAGCGGACGGTTTTATTTTGCACTACCTGATTACTATGGAAGCAGAGACTTATTCCTGTGTGCTGAAAAAACTCCTGCTCCGGGTGTAAAAATATGGGTTGATAATGAGTTTTACAATTCAGCCTTTCATTTGCCAACGCCTGATTTCGCGCTAACAGAGCAGGAAAGAGAGATTGTGTTGAATATGGCAAACAACATACAGATTTCTAACTATTTTCAAAATAAAGAAAAGGAAGATACATTGGCAGACCGAAAATCGGAGATTGCTTTTTATGGAAAACCAACCACCATTATCGAACTGGATAAATACATTCTGCTTCCTACGCTGGAGGAATACTTCAATGAATTGTCGAGCCAGGTCAGGGTGCGGCGTCACAAAGGGGAGCCTGGTTTTGTAGTATTGGGATCGGCTGATATATCGTTCTATGAACCGCTTGTAATGGTCGATTGGGTTGCTGTTGACGAGCCTTCGAAAATACTTGCTGTTTCGCCCCAGAATATTTCACGCATAGAAATTGTAAACGAAGACTATGTAAAAGGAGGGCAAACCTATGGTGGTATTATCAGCCTGATTTCGAAAAAAGGTGATTTTGCCGGTATTGATCTGCCTTCAGCCGGTATGTTTATTAATTATGGATTCCTGGCTGAACAAAAATGCAGGGATATTCAGGCTGAGGCTGTTGCTGCTCATCCGGATACCAGGAATACCCTGTTATGGAAGCCTGGGATCGAGATTTCCGGCACTAAACCTGAAAAATTAATTTTCACAGCTCCCGATACTCCAGGGAAATATATAGTAGTTATTGAAGGTGTAACTAAAGACGGGCATGTGTTTTCGGAAACCGGAATGTTTGAAGTCAAAAATTAAGTGAGCTTCCTGGTTAAGGCTATTGGGCTTTATACCTTTTCAGAAGTATGAATCCTGTTTTTGTCTGATTTAGCTTGATTTTTTCACAAACTGCAGCTGAACATGGCTGTTGCAGATTTACACCGATAAATACAAAAATCCGTGCAAATCCGTTCTATCTGTGTCATACGTGTTCTATTCCCGGAAGCTGATGAATTATTCAGCTTAGGGATA
>CAIJPI010000082.1 GCA_903822525.1 uncultured Bacteroidales bacterium
CCTACACGACGCTCTTCCGATCTGGGTTTATTCCAGTCGTTTATTAAGCTGAAAGGAGCCCAGAATCCGATTTCTGAACGCAGATCCACATTCCGGTTTTGCCAGAATGCATTATCCGGATGAGGTGGCAGAGGGTCCATGGCACAAATCATAATAGTTTCGGCACCTGGTTTTGGCGAATGCAGCAAAACAGGCAGATCAATGGCCATGGTTGTTACAAAAGTCAGTTTGTCAAGCAACCCAGCGAACTCATGTTTGAGTGATTGTTTATCACCGGTACCGATTTTAGAATGTGAAGGATTAAGCGAATAAGCGGCTATGCTTTTATATACCGATTGCAGCCCGCCATTTTCAGGACAAATCAGATTCTGTTCCAGCAGTTCAATTACCTTTTCTGGAATAGGGCTAAGTGAGGTCATACTTTATACAATTGCTTAAAAACCCAGAACCAAAAGGCTATGAGTATGGCAAATCCAATAACAACTCCAATTATACCAACAACTTTAATCAAGCGGGTTCCATAGGTATCGAGGCTATCGCCTGACTTACTTTCAGCGCTGTTTTTCAATGCGGGTTTATTGTTATTCATATTCGATCCGGATTTTAAAAACAGCATTTATAAAAGCACCGACAGCTGTTTCACCAAGCATCCTATCCATAATAGTAATGTAATTTTTTTTGGGGTTGAAAAAACAATACATCGTCTGGTTAAGACAATAACACTGGAAACCAGTGTAGTAATAGCGATTAGTAACAGTAATGTGCTGAAACACTTTACCACCTCAGTAAAAACAACAATAGAAAAGAAAGGGATTATCACGCAGTATAGAGTTTGGAAAAACAGATTCAGGACAGCAAAAGGAACCCTAAAACAAAAGACAATCCTGGAATTATCCGAATCAAAGTAGTAACGGGCCTCCGGCAGGGGAATTATGCCATCCGTTATTTTCCTGATAAATCCCATGTTAATTTCGTTTGATTGTGAAAGAGAGTATCATCACCAGCAGCGAAAAACCGTTGGATGCCATGGTAGCAAGCCCCAGATAATACCAGCCTGCATCCTTTGCCGGGCCTGAAGTCATGATTAACGAATATGCTATAACGCCGAAAAACCCCATGCAAAGCATGGATAGAATGATCCAGCCTATACCTGAATTTCCCCTTTTTCGCGAACGGTATGCCAGTATACTGAATACAAGCGACGAAAAAAAGGATGAAAGCAGATAGACTATTGCAAGGGTTGCTGGTGAACCGCCCCCTGCATTTACTTGCTTTTCCATAGCGCATACTTTATTTTTTCCCTAGAATGGCACGGATTATAGTTCTGCCTATTTTCCGCTCTATACCGCCTTCGGTGGTGGGTATGCCGGTTTTATGTGCAATGCTGCTTTTTAATCCGCTTATGCCCAATAGCCTTTTCAGAGAAAAGGATAATCCATACTTGCCTTTAAATCCGAACATATTTTTGTATTATTTGAGATGCTAAAACGAGTTTTTTAGAAAAACTTTATTAAAACCATTTTTTACTTTTTTGCTCAGAATATTTCTGAATATTATCCTTGCGAAGTGTTACAAATTCATCAAATTTCTTTTTCATAAATTCGTCATTTAACGATCGCATCTCTAAAATAGTCAGGTAACCAGTTGACAATTCAATTATTTCAGTATTGTTTATCTTTCTGATTTCATCCCCATTAGTGGCAATATTTCCAACCAATCTGACATAATTCATAGGATTAATAAAGGATGTAGTGTTTTTAAAATTTGAGCCTAATGCCCCTAAAACATTTTTACCAATATCAATACTCTTTTCTTTTACTGAAGGATTCTTCTGTTGTTCCGGAAATTTTTCAATTTTACCCTGATATGATTTTTCCGGAATTAAATTTATCCATTTCTGTGCACGGATGATAAGTTCAGCATTTGATATATTAAAACCATCCTCAAATATATCAGGATTTTCTTGTGTCATTTGCAATATGCATTAGGTTAACCAACTATTTTCTTGGTTGAAAGTTCATTAAACCGGTTCTTTAATGCTGATTTTACGGATTCATTAAAATCGGCTATGTTTTTAACCAAAACGGCCTGCCCTGCGAATTCAAAAACCACAAAATCCTTTTTAAGCCGGATAAAAATCAAAGTCCTGGTTCTGGAAGCTGAAAATTTACAGGCAATGGTAAGAAAATTCGGAGTGTAATTGAACTGAATGAGATCATGGAAAGCAGAATCAAAATAATCATGAATTTGCTTTAAGGTTGGAATAAAAGGCGTGATATTCTTATTTTCTTTGAGCATCTGCTCAAATCCTGCCCAGCCTTCATACCTTATTTTTTCACCTTTTTTCGCTTGTTTTGGAATATAGTCAAGGTTTACACTGGTTACAGCACTGGTGCCCAGTATTTTTGATATTTCTTCGGCAAAATCCATGCTTTCAGGAACCAGCTCGCTGATGTAATTCAACAGCTGAGAAATCTGAAATGCCCGTGACGACAAATAAGGGTCCTTCTGGCAAATCCGGTACAGCACGGACTCCCATTCCTCATCGAATTCAGTGGTATCCTTTAGTGCCAGACCCTGTGCTTCGGATATTTCGGGCAGGCGCATTTTCTTAGCTGTTTTTTCGTTCCATGCCGTGAACTCGGGTTCTTCTATCAATGCCTGATATACTTTTGGATAAGCAATCTGAACGCATACCAATCCGAAATTGATGATCAGTTCGTATTTTTCTTTTTCTTTTTCCTCTTTCAGGTTGCCTATAATATTCAGGAGCGAGAGGGTGTTTATGAGTCTCTTCAGCGAGCGGGGGTTAGTTCCTACCGATAACATGGCAAAATCGGCAATCCTGTCTTTCAGTGATTCATCTGCCGCATACTTGCTGCTGATGTAACCAACTTCTTCGAGCGATGGCAGAAGTAATTTAGTTACATCGTACATGGCCATCGGCATAGAAAAAGGCAACTGTATAATTTTGTCGAAAAATGAACGGAATTCCCTTTCGTTTTTATCGGTTAACGGACCGAACTTAGGCACCAGGCCTTTAACAACCACTTCGTAATCGATAGCCAGAACAAAAATGCAATTATCAACTTCAAAAATATTTTTTATCAGTTCTAGTATCTCCACAGCTACAGGAGGGTCAATCCTGTCGAGATCGTCAATAAAGAAAATAAATCCCCGGTTATTGTTACCGGATTTTCCATCCAATAACAGGCATTGATTTATGGCTTCCTGCAACGAATTCTTAAAATTGAGAAGGTCGACCCCTTCCTCACTGCCGTCGAGCATAGTATCTACCACTGAAGCATCAACGCCAGCGTAGGAAACAACGGCCTTCGCCCCAGCTTTTGCTATCTTACCAAATAAGCCGGATACCTTTCCCAGGATGGCTTGCGACTGGCTTTCGTGCTTTCGTTTAATAATTTTGGTGATCTCGTTGGTAAGCCCGCCCATAATAGCAATAAGGGTTTCATCCCTGCTTTTCATCAGGGAATATTGCCAGGTATTCAGCCAAACACCGTAATAAGGCAATTCTTTGTCCCTTGCTATATCTGTTCCGGTTTCACATAACTCATGCCTGATCTGGTTCAGCATGGAGGTCTTCCCGCTTCCCCATTCCCCTTGCACTGCAATGGTAGTAGGCATATTGCAAGTTTCAATAAACTTTATCAAAGCATGCATATAATCATCCACACCCAGTAAATCGGGAGCGCCGGCTGCGCGGGGTTTGTCAATAATATTGGATTTGTTCATTTTTTCACACTACAAGGAAGTGAAACATTACGAAAGTGAAGACAATAAGAGTATACCTGCAGGAATGCAATCCTACAGAAGGGAAAGGATGAAAAAGCAGAGAATCCTACTTTTTACGTGTGTAATATTCTTCAAGGCTTTTGCATTTTTCGGACTCAAGCCAGGCTTCTATGGATTTAAATCCACGTTCTTCGCAGTAATCTTTTAAGTCATCCTTTCGTGACGCCTGCCCCAGGGTGTACTTATTGTTTACGCAATAGGTGTCAAATTCATTGGCAACCTGCACGGTGAGTCCAAAATGACTATCGATAAGCTGCTCGAATTCGCCGATGGTCATGGATGACTTTATAACCATATCAGCAGCAGTTGCATCAATATCCTTGCTTGTCTTGCGGTTCAGGGCAGCAAGTGTCATCTCGGGGTCAGCGAATTGTTTGCCCTTGTAAACACGCAGGCTAAGGCCATAATTCTCTTTGAATTCGGCCATTACTGTCCTGACTTTTTTATTGGGAGCCAATCGGAAATCCTTGGCTTTAAAGCGGTCTGAGAGATTCGAGATAAAGTTGAACATTTTTTTTGACTTTTTTAAATTGCTTGTTCATTTAACAAAAGTGATCAGGCGGCCTTGTAAATACTGGTAGCCACAACTAATCTTTATACAAATGATAAACATCCAGTAGTTTGTGCAACCTTGTTTTCAGCTGATAAAGTCAGTGCATTTGCCTTTTCACCGGTATTACATATTCTGCCTTCTGCGTTTTTTAAAACCACCTCAACCTTTAAACCATAATTTTCCATAAATCTTTTTTCAGGCATTGCGACTACTAAATTGCCAACAATTGAAAGTTCTCCTCCGTTTTTTTCGCGAACGGATGCAGTGTTAGTTCAGGATCGATAGCATGGCCATTACCCTTTTTGAATACAAGTGACAGATAGTTGAATTTTTGTGAAAACGCACGCGAAAGCGTTCCAAGTTTTTTGTTTCAGGTCATTGATAGTTCTGTTGCCATGATATATTATTTAAAGATTCCCTACTCATCTGGCTTTTCGGTAACGCCCCGTTTTTAGTGATTTCTGGACTCCATGGATAGTCGTTCTGGCCGTAATAAAGCTTGGGTGCTTCAAATTTAAGAATGAAGCACAGATAAATTCCAATTCAAGTTAGTTCAAGTATTAGGGCTGGATTGCTAAACCCAATGTTCTTTACTTTACATTTCGGCAACCTTGTTAAAATTCAGGCATTTATAGAAGGGTTGGGGAGAAGCTCTTACGGTTATAGTATTAGCATCTTACTCCAGTTTATCGCTCATTGAATAAATTACTTTATTTCACCCCAAAAATTTCACAAGCCTGGGACAAGGTATAATCATTATTCACTAATTGTCCTGGAGCAACCTTGGCATTCAGTAGTGTAGCAACCTGAACAGTCAGGCCTGTAGCGGCTTCAAATCTTACTTCAAAATTGCCAACTTTCATATTGCCTTTGCATTCGAAGTCATCCACCTTTTTTTCGCTTAAACTTGCCAGAGTTGCCTTAGGATCAGCAAGTTTCTTGCTCTTATAAACTCTTAATTCAAGCCCATATTCATTTTTGAATTTGTTTTGAAGTCCTGAAACGGACATTCTTCCAGAAATACTGAATTCTGCCATGATTTTAAAATTTATTTAATTGCCTACTCTATTTTAGCTTTTCGGCTTCCGCTTCATGTTTTATCAATTAATTCTTAATGTTATCATAATATTTGTAAACAAAGGTTAACATAGAAAAAACACTATGTATTCAACCAAAATGGCTGCTAACCTTTAATTATTTTGAACTCAATTCTTCTGTTTATTTTTTTATCATCTGCTGAAGTGCCCGTTTTAAGTGGCTGAGATTTACCATAACCTTTTACAGAAAGCCGTTCTTTATCAATCCCTTTACCAATAAGATATTGTTTTACTGAACTTGCCCTTTGCAATGATAATTCCTGATTGTATTCCACAGAACCTTCATCGCTTGTATGTCCCCCAATCTCCACTATTAAATTTGGCATTTCGGCCAACAAAGCAAATGCTATAGCAAGCGAACTATCGGATTCAGACAACAATTTTGCACTATTGTAACCGAAAAGAATGTTTTGAAATTGTACACTACGATCAACTACATCTACTCCTGCCTTTACATCAGCTTTAAGCTTTTCGACCTCTGTAATGGGTGTAACAGCAGGAGCCAGTTTTTCAATATTTGCAGGGATAGAATCGGCGCTATTTTTCTTACATGTTGTAAAGAAATATACAGATACACTAATAAAAAGTATTAGTAAACCAATCAGCCACCAGTTTTTTTTATCCTTTTTTTCAACTTTATCACCAAAAATTTTAGGATTGGTAATTTTATCAAATAATCCTTGATGAATATAATGCAATTCATAGGATCCTTTTTTAAAAGGTTCTGTCCTTGGCTCAAATGAATTTACAGCAACACCATATTGTTTAACGTGATTAATAAGGCTCTGTAAATCATTATCGCCCGTTAATGTATCCTTGCTTTCCCAACTTTTACTTACTAGAACTTCAATTCCATCTTTAGTATGGAATACTTCATTGCTATCAGTAAAATGAGATGCGTTAACATCAAGACCCTGCTCCTGACATTCAGATCGTATACTCCCGGGCTGAATTACTCCATACTTCCGATCTGGACTATAAGGCGCAAAGAGTGAACGGTAATTTTTAGGAGCACTCGGATTAATGGAATCAGGAAGCATTTCTTTCAATTCGGCAAAAGAACAATCAGGGTACAAGGTAAGGATAGCATCAACTATGCCCAATGCTGTTCTATTCATGTGTTTCCCCATTACAAGTATAACACCATTCGAAAATTGGGCCATTTCTTCGTTGGAAAACTTAGGCAGTTTCATAATACTTAAGTTTAGGAGTTAATTTAAAGTAAGTTCCACAACAACCTGTTGGGACCGGAATAAAGATTATGGTGCTTCAAATTTAACAATGAAGCACAGATAAAATTCAGGTCAAGTTAGGTCAAGTTTGCAGGTGGAAGATCAAATGCGATAATTCCTTTTGTAGCGTAATATGCCGCTGGGCTCAAGATAGGGTATAATGTCGGGGAGACATTTAGATTGAACAAGCAGGGGAAGGAGGTTTAACAGGGAGCCGAATATGCTCTTCAGCCTTTCCTGCTGCAAGTCTGAAATGCCTGCAAGTACAA
>CAIJPI010000083.1 GCA_903822525.1 uncultured Bacteroidales bacterium
AATCTGCCTTTTAATCTTTAGCTGTTAGTAAATCTGTGAATAATTCCGACTACTTCATTCATGCATAAAAAAAGCACCTTCCACGTATGAAAGGTGCTTTAAAATTAATACAAAATTGTATTAGTCCTCAAAAATATGCATGCTATCGAGGGCATCCATCATCCCTTTTACTGAAGCTGCTGAATCTTCAAGGGCTTTCTTCTCGTCCTTGTCGAGTTTCAACTCTATCACTTCTTCAACTCCCTGTGAACCCAAACGAACAGGTACTCCCAGGAAAACGTCTTTCAGGCCATATTCGCCATTCAGCCTGGTACATACCGGGAAAATACGTTTCTGGTCATCAACAATGGCTTCAACCATCTGGGCAGCAGCAGCTCCCGGAGCATACCATGCTGAGGTTCCCATCAGGTTAACCAGTTCGCCGCCACCTTTGCGGGTACGTTCAACAATTTTATCTATTTCGTCCTTGTTAAGTAATTCAGTGATAGGAATACCGCCGACTGAAGTATAGCGTGGTAAAGGAACCATGGTATCGCCATGTCCGCCCAGCAACATGGAGTGAACGTCTTTAGGCGAAATGCTGAGTGCTTCGGCAATAAAACTGCGGTAACGGCCTGTGTCGAGAATACCAGCCATACCGAATACCTTACGCTCGTCTTTCAGCGCTGCCTTGTAAGCACAGTAGGTCATCACATCCAGCGGATTGGATACGATAATGATAATTGCTTCAGGCGAATACTTGATAACTTTCTCGGTAACATCCTTAACAATAAGCGCATTGGTTTTGATTAAGTCGTCGCGACTCATTCCCGGTTTACGGGGCAGCCCCGATGTGATAACCACAATACCCGAACCTTTGGTTTTCAGGTAGTCGTTGGTAGAACCCGATACATGGGTGTTAAAATTGTTGATTGAGGAAGTCTGCCAGATATCGAGAGCTTTGCCTTCGGCGGTTCCCTCTTTAATATCAACCAAAACAACTTCGCGTGCCAGGTCCTTGTGTGCAACAACATTAGCAACGGTGGCGCCCACATTTCCGGCTCCGATAACAGTTATCTTTTTCATTGGTTATAATTTTCTTTGTTTGATTATAAAATTCAAAGTCAGCTAAATTAATAAACATTTACATTGTTGTATGTGTCAGACACGAATAATTTTAATCAAAATCCCGAAACAAATTAATGTACTGTTAATCAATATGATAACAATATTATTTTGTGCCGTTTACCTCGTGAGTCTGTGCATCAATTACAGCAATTGCAGTCATATTGACAATTTCGTTCACGCTCGAGCCCATTTGCAGCACATGAATTGACTTATCGAGTCCCATCAGAATGGGTCCGATGGCTTCGGCACCGGCCAGCTCCTGAATAAGTTTATACGCAATATTTCCTGCTGTGAGGTATGGGAATATAAGGGTGTTGGCAGGTGCGCCGGCCAGCTTGCTGAAGGGGAAATGCTCGGTAAGCATATCGTTGTTTATAGCAAAGTTAGCCTGCATGTCGCCGTCAACTATCATTTCGGGATAATCGCGATGAAGGACTTTAACGGCTTCTCTCACTTTTAATGGAATATTCCCTTCAACGGATCCGAAGTTCGAATACGAAAGCATGGCAATACGAGGCTCTATGTTAAAAGCACGCACGGCTTCAGCAGTCTGTATGGCAATCTCAACCAGGGTTTCGGCCGATGGATTCATATTAACAGTAGTGTCGGCAAAGAAGAAAGGGCCTTTCTTGGTCAGCATGATATACATTGCCGAAATGATAGTGCCATTTTTTTTCTTGCCGATTATACGCAAAGCAGGACGAATGGTTTCAGGATAGCTGGTGGTTAATCCGGAAATCATGGCGTCGGCATACCCGTTTTCGACCATACTGGGGGCAAAAAAGTTCCTGTGGCTCATAAAATCGAGAGCCAGCTGGGCATTAACACCCCTACGCTGCCGTTTTGTATAATACTGGCTGGCAAATAATTCGCGCATTTCGAGTTGCTCCTTTTTTGAGGGATCAATAATCTGAACCCCTGGCAATTCGAGGTCGAATTGTTCGATAAGCTGGGTAATGGTGTTTTTATTGCCTAATAAGATTGGAATGGCAATTCCTTCGTCGAGTACAATTTCGGCGGCTTTCAGTACCTTATAGTTTTCAGCTTCTGCAAATACGACTCTTTTGGGGTTTGATTTAGCCCTGGCCTTTATTTGTTTAATGAGAGGGTTGGTGAGCCCTAGTCGTTTGCTGAGCTCTGCTTCATAAGCAGCCCAGTCGGTGATGGGTTTACGTGCAACACCAGTTTCCATAGCAGCTTTGGCTACAGCAGTAGCAACATAAACTATCAAACGGGGGTCGCTGGGTTTTGGAATGATATATTCGTTACCGAACTTCAGGTTTTTAGTATTATAGGCTATATTCACTTCTTCCGGTACCGGCATCTTTGCCAGATCAGCAAGCGCATAAGCTGCAGCCAGTTTCATTTCCTCATTAATGGCCCGGGCCCTTACGTCGAGTGCACCGCGGAAAACATAGGGGAATCCAAGTACATTATTCACCTGGTTAGGGAAATCGCTGCGTCCGGTTCCCATAATGATGTCCTTACGTGTTTCGGTAGCCAGTGTGTACGATATTTCAGGAACAGGATTTGCAAGAGCAAATACAATGGGGTTAGGAGCCATTTTCAAAAGGTATTCCGGTTTCAAAGCACCTGCAGCCGATAAACCAAGAAACATATCAGCACCATCCAT
Organism: uncultured Bacteroidales bacterium; assembly: GCA_903822525.1. Lineage (GTDB taxonomy): Bacteria > Bacteroidota > Bacteroidia > Bacteroidales > UBA4417 > UBA4417. The sequence continues at coordinate 2,741 of CAIJPI010000083.1, forward strand.
AGCCTGTTCAAGAGTATCGATATCGCGGTCGGTCACAAATTCAGCCTTGTATTTATTCAGATCGGTGCGTTTGCGGTTTAATACTCCCTTGCTGTCGAGCATTATAATGTTTTCCTTCAGCGCACCAAGTTTTACATACAGTTTGGTACACGAAATAGCTGAAGCACCTGCACCGCTAACAACAATTTTCAGGGTCTCAATTTTCTTTCCATTAATTACCAGTGCATTGAGCAATCCTGCAGAGGTAATGATAGCAGTGCCATGCTGGTCGTCGTGCATAACCGGGATATCGAGCTCCGCTTTCAGGCGCTCTTCAATTTCAAAACATTCGGGAGCTTTTATATCTTCCAGGTTAATGCCGCCAAAAGTTGGAGAGATGGCTTTAATAGTGGCAACTATCTTATCAATGTCTTTTTCGTTTATTTCGATATCGAAAACATCAATATCGGCAAAAATTTTAAACAATAAGCCTTTCCCTTCCATAACCGGCTTACCTGCTTCAGCACCAATGTCACCAAGCCCAAGCACTGCTGTGCCGTTCGAAATTACAGCAACCAGGTTTCCTTTGGCTGTATACTTATAAACATCTTCAGGATGTGCCTGAATTTCGAGACAGGGTTCGGCAACTCCGGGTGAATAAGCAAGCGAAAGATCGCGTTGTGTGCTGTAAGGTTTGGTAGGGATGACTTCGATTTTTCCCGGGCGCCCTTCTGAATGGTAGGTAAGCGCATTTTTCTGGATGAGTGTTTTCATGATAACCTTTTGTTTATCAAAATATTAAAAAACTTATTTTTATACTGCAAAGTAACAAACAAAAGAGTGGTATTAATGAAGTATTCTGCGTAAAACTTCTTGATTTGGTGCTATTTGAATTGCGTCTAAATTACCATAGTTTCCCAAATCATTAAAAACAATTGTTTCCTGCTGAATGATAGCCGAATAGCCCGATTTCGGGCTGTGGAATCAAGGTTTTTTTATTAGCCTGAAATTGCTACTTTTGCAGTCAGATATAGGCATCTGAAGAAAGTTGGTGGCCGGCACCCTGTCAAAAGGTGGTAAGGCCAGCATTTTTATTTTTTTTCCGGTACCTGAACACATTAAAATTCCATCGTTTCCCCTTTCACATTAACAACCAAATTATGTATTCCTTTATCGAAGGTAAAATTGCTGAACTGAATCCTACTACCGCCGTTTTGGCTTGTCAGGGTATTGGGTATTCCATTAATATTTCGCTCAATACCTATACGCAGATTAACGGAAAGGAATCATGTAAGCTGTTTACCCACCTGGTTGTAAGGGAAGATGCACTAATTCTCTTTGGGTTTGCTGACGTGAGCGAAAAGCATGTTTTTCAGCAGCTTATATCTGTATCGGGCGTTGGGCCCAATACTGCCCGGCTCATTTTGTCCTCTCTTACTTCAGCAGAAGTTGCTGATGCCATAGCCAGCGAAAATGTAAAGCTGCTTCAGTCGGTTAAAGGTATTGGAGGGAAATCAGCCTTACGTATCATCATTGATCTGAAAGATAAAATAATGAAAGACCTGCCGGCGGGTGAAAATTTAATGACTTCGCACAATACCGGCAAGCATGAAGCGTTATCTGCTTTAGTAATGCTCGGTTTTAACAGACCGGTTGCTGAAAAAGCCCTTGATCAGGTAATTAAAGCCAGCGGAGGAGCACTGCCGGTCGATCAAATGATTAAAAATGCCTTGAAAATTCTGTAAAATAATTTTCAGCAGCACTTTTAATGGTCGTACAGAAATAGAAAATAATCAGCTAACCTTTTCTCGTTGGCAGTAAGAGGAATAAAGAATTCAGCGGTTTGAACAGATATATCGGGTACATATCCAGGCTTTCTTTTTTTACAATACTTATATCATTGGTATGGGGTGTAAGTGCGTCAATTGGTATATCACCCAACGAATCAAATCAAGGTCATTTTATTGTTCCTCCCGACTCGGCCAAACCCGATACCACTCTGCTATTTCCTATTCCCGATAGTCAGAATCCATACGATGTTAACACATCCGGTGGTCTTTACCTGAATAATCCTTCCAATATCAAACAGGATGTTATCTACGATCCTGTCAACAACGAATATACGCTTACCAATAAAATCGGGAATATTGATTACAGGAATCCTGCTTCTTTTTCTTTCGACGAATACCGTAAATGGGATACGCGCCGTGCATTGGATTCGTACTGGAGTCAACGCGCCAACAGTGCATCAGGAGCTACAAGGCTTGGGGTAATTCCTCAGCTGCGCATCGGGGGCGAACTTTTCGACCGCGTTTTCGGCGGAAACACTATCGATATCAGGCCACAGGGGAGCACAGAGCTTACTTTCGGCATTATTTCCAATCGTCGCGATGACCCTTTTATCAGCCAGCGACTGCGGCGTACAACGAATTTCGATTTCGCCATGAAAATCCAGATGAGTGTTCTGGCCAAAATCGGAGATAAAATTGAATTCAATACCAACTACAATACAGAAGCAACCTTTGACTTCGAAAATAAGCTGAAGCTCAAATACGAAGGCAAGGAAGACGAAATTATCAAACTTATTGAAGCCGGAAACGTGAACATGCCTATCAACAGTTCACTTATCACGGGGAGCCAGAGCCTTTTCGGGTTGAAAACACAGTTGCAGTTTGGTAAAGCTACTGTAACAACCGTTTTTTCACAGCAGCAGAGCCAGGTCGAAAATATCACTGTTCAGGGCGGTGCCCAGACACAGAAATTCTCGACCCGTGCCCTCGATTATGAAGAAAACAGGCACTTTTTCATAGGTCAGTATTTCAGAGGACAATATGAAGATGCTCTTAGAACATTACCGGTTATTACATCAAACATTAATATCACCAAGATTGAAGTATGGGTTACCAATATCGGGGCCGCCATAACCGAAAACCGTAACCTGGTTGCTTTCCAGGATATGGGCGAACGCAATTCGTATAATCCAGATATACACCCTTCAACACAGCAGTTGTATCCTGACAACCAGGCGAATGACCTGATGTACCAGCTGGATACCGTTCAGGTTCGGAATATCAATAACGTGTCCAACTACCTGATCACCCAGAAAGGCTTTGACCCGGGTATTGATTTCGAAAAAATTGAAAGTGCCCGCAAACTCAGTGCTTCCGAATTTATGTTCAACAGCAGGCTGGGATTCCTTTCGCTCAATACTTCAATAAATCCCGATCAGACACTGGCAGTTGCCTATCAGTACACCGTTCTGGGGGACGATAAAATATACCAGGTCGGGGAATTTTCGGACCAGGGGATCCCCACTGCAAGCTGCCTGATGGTGAAATTGTTAAAAAGCACTGCAGTAAACACACGTGTTCCATTATGGGACCTGATGATGAAAAATGTTTACAACCTGGGAGCCTACAATATTAACAGAGAAGACTTTTTATTCAATATCCTCTATACCGGCAACAGCAGTGCAGTGCCTACAGGCTTCTTTACTAATGGCCCTGAAGGGGTGAAAGGGATACCTCTTATTCAGATCTTCGGATTCGATAACCTCGATCAGCAGATGAATCCTCCCCACGATGGCATCTTCGACTTTCTCGACAATGCCGCACGCAACGGGGGTACAATCCAATCGTCGAACGGAAGGGTGTTTTTCCCTGTTCTTGAACCTTTCGGGAGTTATCTGCGAAATAAAATAAATGACAAAACTTTTGCCGACAAGTATTGCTACGATTCGTTGTATTCCATGACCAAAACCGGGGCTCAGCAATTTCCCGACAAGAATAAATACGTCATGGAAGGGCAGTATAAATCGGAGTCAGGTTCCGAAATTTCGCTCAATGCCCTCAACGTGCCTCAGGGATCGGTAAAAGTAACTGCCGGAGGTGTTCAGCTGGTCGAAAACTCCGATTACACTGTTGACTATACACTGGGCCGTGTAAAAATCATCAACGAAGGGGTACTCAATTCGGGTACACCCATCAATATTCAACTCGAAAACAACTCCATGTTTAATGTTTTCAGCCAGACGCTGCTGGGAACACACATTGATTATAAGGTGAATAAGGACCTGCTGCTTGGTGCTACCATGCTGAACCTGTATGAAAGGCCTATTACACAAAAGACAAATTATGGCGATGAGCCTATATCGAATACAATCTGGGGCGGAAGTATCAATTACCAGAAACCGTCGGGGTTTATCACCAAAATGGTTGATAAACTTCCTTTTATCAGTACCAAAACTCCTTCGAAACTCAGGATTGATGCTGAATTTGCGCAATTTATTCCCGGGCACTCAAGGGCTGTTGGTAAGGCAGGCACTTCCTATATCGACGATTTCGAAGGTGCTAAATCCACTATTTCGCTGACCAATATAGCATCATGGTCAATTGCCAGTGCACCACAAGGGCAAACCACCAAGTTTATGTTTCCTGAAGCTGCTCCGGGAACTGGCCTGGCTTATGGCTATAACAGGGCTAAAATGGCCTGGTACTCTATTGATCCTTCGGTGTTTTATGATAAGTCAAATACCCGCAGGCCGAAGAATATCTCGAAGGACGAACTGTCGCGGAACTCATCCCGTGTGGTATACGAAAATGAGCTGTTCCCGAACAAGGAGAACCAGTACAACCAGCCTCTGAATATTAATATCCTCAATGTGGCTTACTTTCCGGGTGAGCGCGGTCCATATAATTACGATGTTAATGCCGGCACGTTCTCACGGGGTATAAACGATAAAGGGGGATTGGAAGAACCTTACTCGCGATGGGCCGGTATGATGCGCAAAATGGAAACCTCCGATTTTGAAGCTGCTAATGTGGAGTACATTACTTTTTGGCTGATGGATCCATTTTCGGAGTCCACAACCAATAAAGGAGGGGAGTTGTTTTTTAACCTGGGCGATATTTCGGAAGATATATTGCGCGATGGCCGCAAAGCATTCGAAAACGGCCTTCCATCTTCCGATTTAGTGACAGATGTTGACACTACCATCTGGGGCAGGGTGCCGGTAAAACAGGCACTCACCGTATCGTTCGACAGCAAGCCTGAATCACGCCCTTTCCAGGATGTGGGTTACGACGGATTGCCCACCAGGGATGAACAGACATTCTTTTATAATACCCTTCTGCAGAAAATCATTGCTAAATACGGTGAATCATCCGATGCTTACGTTCTGGCTAACAGCGATCCATCATCCGACAACTTTCATTCCTTTGTTGGTGGCGATTTCGATGGCGATGCCCGCTATAGCAGTGTAGTGGAGAGGTATAAACTTTACAATGGGCCCGACGGCAACTCTCCGGCAAATGAGACTGATAATACCAATTCAATCGGGCAACGTAACCCGAATGTGGAAGATATAAATAATGACAACACCCTGAGTGATCAGGAGCGGTATTTCCAGTATATTGTGCATCTGCGTCCCGAAAACATGATCATCGGTGAGAATTATATTACTGATATGTATGAATCGGGTAAGGAAAATCCCTTTAAACTCGAAAATGGCAAACCTGGTGGTGTGAAATGGTACCAGTTTAAAATACCGGTTCAGCAACCTGATAAAGTTATTGGAGGAATACAGGATTTTAAATCGATCCGGTTTATGCGTATTTTCCTGAAAAACTTCGATTCGGCAGTAGTATGCAGGTTTGCTTCCCTCGAACTCGAACGGGGCGAATGGAGGAAATATTATAACAGTCTTCTTACACCGGGCGAATATGTTCCTGACCCTAACCAGGACGGTACTACTTTTGATATTTCAACCGTAAGCATCGAAGAAAACGGAAGCAGAATTCCTGTTCCTTATGTAGTTCCTCCCGGAATTGACCGCGAAATTAATGTGGCAACCACCAATTACCAGAAGATGAATGAGCAGTCGATGGTATTAAAAGTCTGCAACCTGCTGGATGGTGATGCAAGAGGTGCTTTTAAAACCACCGATTTCGATTTCCGCGATTACAAGAATCTTAAAATGTATATTCATGCTGAAAAGGCCATTCAATCGCAGGAGTTGAATAAAGGCGATCTGACAGCATTTGTACGAATTGGTTCCGATTTTACAACCAACTATTATGAATATGAGATACCTCTCTCGTTCACTCAATGGTATACTACAGCGGGTGATCCGAATGGGATATGGCCTGCTGATAATATAATGGATATAGAGCTGGCAAAACTTGTAAATGCCAAAAAAGTCCGCAACGACGAGTTAAACCGTCCCGGATCAGTGATAAGTGTTACTACCCCTTACAGCATTCCCGATGGCAGTAATAAAATTACTATTGTTGGATCCCCAAGTATGAGCGATGTCAGGGCCATGATGGTTGGTATACGCAATCCCAAGCGTAACCCCAAGAAACTTGACAACGACGACGGACAGGCAAAATGTGCCGAGATATGGGTGAATGAACTCCGCCTGACTGATTTCAACGAAAAGTCGGGCTGGGCTGCGAATGCCAGGGTGGCAACCAACCTGGCCGATCTTGGAAATATTATGATATCGGGAGCTTATAGTTCTCCCGGATTCGGAAGTATCGAAAAGAAAGTAAATGAGCGGCAGAAAGAAGCAATCACACAATTCGATATAGCCACAAACCTCGAACTTGGTAAATTCCTGCCCGAAAAATCAGGTATCCGCATACCGATGCATTACGATTATTCCCAAACCATCAGCGATCCACAGTACAATCCCCTCGACCCGGATGTATTGTATACCGAGCAGGTTCAGGGAATGACCAAACATGAGAAAGATTCGTTAAAACAACTTACCACCGATGTAATAAAGAGGCAGAATCTTAACTTTATGAATATACGTAAGGACAGAGTAGGGGCTTCCCAGAAAGCGCAACTCTGGGATATCGAAAACTTTGACCTTTCGTATGCATACTCTGAAATAAACAGGCACAACAATGATATTGAAGCGGATAAGAAAAAGACCTACCGCGGTGGACTGGGGTATAATTTTGCTGTTAATCCGAAGAGTGTACGACCTTTTCAAAAGGCTGTTAAGTCGAAGTCGCTGGCACTCATTCGCGATTTCAATTTCTATTACCTCCCGAAACTTATTTCGTTCCGCACCGATATGAACCGCGATTATCAGAGACGACTTCTGCGGAACAAAAGTGCAGCCCTTATTATACTGGAGCCAAATTATAACAAGCAATGGGACTGGAACCGTATTTATGATGTTAAATACGATTTCTCACAGTCGCTGAAACTCGATTATAGCGCCAACGTAAATGCATATGTCCTCGAGCCGCCAGGAGGCCTCGAAAAGCAGAACAGCAATTATCAGAATTACCGCGATACCGTCTGGAATTCGATCAAAAACTTTGGGTCGACCAACCGCTTCAATCAGATGGCTAATGTTAACTATTCGGTTCCTTTTAATAAGGTCCCAATTTTGAACTGGATTACCATGAATGCGCGTTATGGAGTAAAATTCAGGTGGGAAGCATCCCCTCGCTCGCTACAGAAACGCTTTGGGAATACGATTGAGAATTCGCGCGACATACAGTTAAACGGAGGGCTTCGTTTAACAAGCCTTTACGATAAAGTTCCATTCCTGAAAAAAGTACGTCTCGACCTGCAAAGCAAGGGCCAGGCGCAACCCGGCAAACTTCCCGGGCGTGACATGGAAAAACCTAAGGACAAGGGAAAAGATGCCGGCCTCAAGCCTGTCGATGACAAAGCATTAGCAGCAGCAGCTGCTGCAGATAGTCTCGAAAAGCCCAAGAAAGACTACCTGAAAATTATCGGGACCTATTCCTTAGGTGTTTTAATGGCTGTTAAAGATGTAAACGTAACATATTCGCGGAGCAATGGCATTATCATGCCTGGCTTTACTCCCGAACCGGGTCCTTTAGGCAATAATTGGGGAAGTAATGCTCCCGGGCTGGGCTTTATTTTTGGCAGCCAGAAAGATATTACGCGCACAGCAGCCACATCGGGCTGGATGACACTCGATACTTTGCTGAACAATCCGTATATAACCAGGGCAACTGAGAACCTCACTTTCCGTTCAACGATTGAGCCGGTTAGAAACTTTAAGATAGATGTTACGGCCGACAGGGCCTATGCTTCCACATTCCAAGGGTACTACAAAGCTGACATCAACGGCGAATTCCCCGATAAACCGACCTCTGCCCAGGACCGCGGGACCTTCAGCATGTCATATTTTATCTGGCCTACCGCTTTTAAGAAAGATAATACGGATGATATCAGCCCGGTTTTTGAACAGATGCTGTCGTACAGGCTGACTATTGCTGAAAGGCTAGCTAGCCAGAACCCAAATTCGGTTGGTGTTGACTCAGCCGGGTTCCCTAACGGATACGGATCTACTCAGCCACAGGTGCTCATGGCCTCCTTCCTGGCAGCCTACGGAGGGAAAGACCCGGGAAAGATTGAGTTTAATCCTTTCCCCAAGATTCCATATCCTAACTGGCGTATTACCTATAATGCTAGCCAGGGAATAGAATTCCTGCGCAAATACTTCCAGTCGTTCAATGTTTCACATGCCTACCGTTCATCGTATTCGGTTGGTGGATTCCTTTCCGATATCAATTATGAAGGAGCAGGAGGGTTCCCTTCGGCACTGGATGATGCCAGAAATTTCATTCCCGAAAAACGCATGGACGTGATCACGGTTACTGAACAGTTCGGCCCATTTATAGGATTCGATATGACTATGAAAAACAGTATGCTGGCGCGGCTCGAATATAAGAAAACACGAAACCTGGCTTTAAGCTTTGTTAATAATCAGCTTACCGAAATGCGGAGTAACGAACTGGTAATTGGTACCGGGTACAGGTTTAAAAGCGTTCCTTTTAAAGTAAGGTCCCTGGCCACGGGCAAGACTGTTAAACTGAAAAGCGACCTGAACGTAAAACTTGATTTTTCGATCCGCGATAATAAAACCGTACTTCGCAGGATTGAGAACAACGACAACCAGATTTCAACAGGTACCAGGCAGATTTCAATTAACGCATCAGCTGATTATATGGTAAGCCAGAAACTGAATGTCAGGCTGTTCTACGA
>CAIJPI010000084.1 GCA_903822525.1 uncultured Bacteroidales bacterium
TACTATCCATCATTTAGCTTAGCTAGTTTATAATTTTAAGTAAGAAATAATCCTTTTGCACCATTTCTGTCACGCTGAGCGGAGTCGAAGCGCTTATAAATCTGCGAAATAAAAATGTAACCCTATATTGCAAGTTATGTCACGCTGAGCGGAGACGAAGCGCAATTAAAATAATTATTACAAGTTATGTCACCCTGAGCAAAAAGAAAAGCTTGGATATTTTTATTTAATATTTTCAAGTACTTCCTGCAAACTCTCATTCACCAGCTTCAGCACATCCCCCATTTTCACCAGATCGGCTGTTGCCGATATATCCCGCGGTGTATGATAATCGTTGTGAAGACCTGTATTATAAGTCATAACCGGAATGTTTCTAGCAGTAAACGAAGCATAATCGCTGCCTGAGTGGCCTGTTACATCCCAAAGATCGAGCACAAACGGAGGATTAATTGAAGTGTTGGTTTTCCTGGCTAATTCCCTGAGATTTTCATCCAAAGTGCGTGTTCCGATGCTGAGCTGACGACGGGCTGTATCCTCAATCACACTTCGCGAAATCATATCCATATTGATATACAGCTTAATATTTTTCGGATTAATTTTCATCGTCTGTACAAAATACTGGCTACCAAGTAAGCCCTTTTCTTCGGCTGTCCACGAAGCGAAAATAAGGTTGCAGGCAGGTTTTACTCCACTTTCCCTCCACACTTTAACCAATGCCAGAACACCGGAAACTCCCGAAGCATTATCGTCGGAACCGTTGAATATCTGCCCATTATGTGTTCCTAAATGGTCGTAATGTCCGCCAATGATTATATTTTTTGTAGTGTCTTTACCCGGGATCATGCCCAGTACATTCCGCACCAGCAAGGATTCGGTTTTTACCTTAACCGAAAATTGTACCAGTTTATCTTTAAGTATCATGGAAGATGGAACTGCAGTTCTGGCAGTTTTCTTTTCGAATTCGGTCAAATTCAGTGCTGTTCCTGAAATTAATTGCTGAGTAGCCAAAGAACCCAGCCTGAAACCCTGAATCATGTCATTGGCGGTATCGTTTGGCAAAACGTGGTCGTAATCTTCATAATCCTCTCCATCAGGATTTTTAACTGAATTCATGGTTGAATTTAGCAGCAACTGATTGCTATGTGTCCGTTGAACCGGTTCAAATTTACCATCGGCATCCACCTGTATCATGGCTATTGCTCCATTTTTCCTGGCAGTCAGAAGTTTTGTTTCAAAAGTTGCACCATCTTCGCCAAGAGATTTATTCAGCTTTTTCCAGGCCACAGAAGTTGTATCGGCATGACCCGGAAACCCTTTCAGAACTAAAACTATTTTCCGTTTTACATCAACAGATTTGTAATCATCGTAGCCTTTATCCTCAGTAGTTATGCCATAACCGGCAAATACAACAGCTGTTTCAGCCTCCAGGCTTTGAGTTCCTCCTTTTACTTCATAATCGACACCCTGTGCAAGTACTTGTGCGATTTGCGTGTTAATCGTCCGGTTAATAAAAGCCAGGCTCGAAATACCTGTTTTATGACGCAGAATTTCAAAATTCTGAAAATAGCCGGTCTTATTATTTGCCTTATCGCCAAAAGGGTGTAATTCAAAAAGCTGCATCATCGAAGCTATGTAATCAGCAGCCATAAATCCGCCTTTTGAACCTGCCTCACGCCCTTCCATCCAGTCGGACGAAAGGAAACCGAGTTCAGGCGCGAAATCGCTTACCGAAGGCGATGAAACTTGTTTTGTAGCGGGTTGTGCAAATAAATCTGCCTGAAAAAGCAGGATGGCTACGGCAATGAATAGCTGATTCCGCATAAAAAAGTTTCGATTGTAAGGTGTAATTAACACAAGAACCCGGAAAGGAATATTTCTGCTGAAGTTTATTTGACTATCGAACCGTTAGCCATCAGGTGAATGATATGGAATGAAGCATCCAAAATAAGAATATCAGCATCATAACCTTCTTTTATATATCCTTTGCCGGTTAATTTCAGAATGTCAGCCGGATTTGAAGTGGCTACCTGTAAAGCTATTTCCAACGGGATTCCGTCCTCGGTAACGGCCTCCTTAATTTCACGGAGAATGGAATCAGGAAGACCCATTTCGATCTTGATCAGCTTGCCGGTTTCCGGATCAAATCCGGGTAAGGATCCACACGCATCGGAAGTAAAAGTGATATGTTTAATAGGTACACCGCTTTCGAGGAGCTGTTTAAGTGCTTTCGAAGGCTTGATTTCTTCATCCATATAATACGGATACGAACTGGTTGTGATGTCGACATATCCTTTTTTGCCGTACTCTTTGGCATCCTCGAAAATGTATTCGTTTCGGTTGCAATGGGTAGGAATGAACTGTTTGTATCCCATCTCGGTGCCGGCAACTATATCGTGCAGAGGTCTGAAAGGGTCGCGGGCATCGCCCATATGCATGTTTATAATTCCTGCTTTTCCACCAATCATACCGGCAACGCGCGCATGGCCGGTTAGTTTTGAGAGTTCCGCAATTGTGGGTACAGATGACCGATGGTCGGAAATTGCAATCTCACCTACTCCTATAACCTCTTCAATCAGCGTAATATCCCGCATAATATCGCCGGTAATGGTTGGTGGTGGCACCTGATAGGCTCCGGTATACATCCAGGCTGACATGCCGTTTGCACGGATAGATTTTACTTTCATCAGCACACTTTCGACGCTGCGGGTTATACCGTCGGTTCCCAGGCATCCAACTACCGTTGTTACTCCGGCATCCGTCATCATGCTGATCTGCAGTTCGGGCATGCGACTGGCAGGACCGCCTTCGCCGCCACCACCGGTGATATGAACATGTGAATCGATAAGGCCTGGAACAAGACTCAGGCCAGTACAATCAACTGTTGTAACCTCAACACCTTGAGGAGGTTCAATGTGATCGGCAACAGCCAGAATGGACTTACCACCAACTAAAATATCTTTTTTGCCGATATAGAGCGGAGTATATGTATTGGCATTTTTGAACAGAGTAAGCATAACACTAAATTTATTTAAAATAATTGCTAAAATTATTCATTTTTTTTATTCACTGATTTTATTAATTTCGCTTTATACTTTTTTATCCGTGGGATAATGAACCCATTAAAAATATTGCTTTTTCTGTTTATTTCGTGTGCAACATTTGCCTATTCACAACCGGGTCGGTTGTTGCTGGTAGGTGGTGGTGCTGAGAAGAATGAGATTTCAAGCTGGAGTACACCGGCTTACCGTTGGGCTGGCGAGGGTAAAAGGGTTGCTATCATCGGAACTTCGACCGGCAGCCTTGCTCCATATTTTAAGCAGCAGTGCGGTGCTGCTTATGCGAAAGAGTTTGCAATTGCAAGCCACGACAGTGCCGACAGCCAGGTTTTATACGACACACTTTTAACATATGAAGTAATATTTTTCCGCGGAGGCGACCAGTTTGAATACTACAATCTGTATCGGAACACAAAACTTCAGGAAGCTGTAAATAATCTTTATAACAGTGGCGGCACCATTTGCGGTACATCAGCCGGCATGCATATACTTTCCTCCATTGTTTTTACTGCCGAAAACGGCACTGTTTATCCGTATGAAAGTATAGAAAACCCGAACAATATTTATGTAACCCTGGCCGATGATTTTTTAAATTTCGCCCCTGGTTTTATATTCGATACACATGTTGCTGAAAGGGCTCGTTTTGCCCGAACGGTGGGTTTCCTGGCGTATTACAAAATGAATAAGGGGACCGACATTACCGGTATTGGTATGGATGATATGACCTGTATGACTGTGGATGAAACAGGCATGGGTACAGTTCGTGGTACCGGATGTGCCAATATATACGTGGCCGGAAGCACCTATTCACTCAACGGAACGAAATTATTGTCAGGTGCCGTTCAGGTTATTCAGCTGTTGCAGGGTTGTACTTACGATTTTAATACAAAACAGCCCACCTTTAATACCCTTAGCAGGCAAACAAATTCGGCTTCGTTCGAAGAAACCGGCAATTATACTGTGCTTGCCAGCGGAAGTAACAAGTTAACGGAAAATCAGTCCATGCTTACTGATCTGGTTACCGGAACCGGCACAGCTTCCGATCCCGTGCTTTTGCTATCCGGTGATGAAGCATTGGCAGATGCATTCAGAGATAAACTTTTGCAACTCGGAACTCCTGATGTAAACATCCTTATTATTAATGCTGATGCTGGCTCCAATGCTGAATATGCGCAACAAATTAGTAATGCGGTAAAGATCCTTTTCCTATCGAATGCCACTTCTGTTTTTAACCAGTTTTTAAAATCGGCAAATGGTGATTTCCTCAATAAAAAAGTTCACTTTAGCGGAATGATAAGTGCTTTTGTAGGCGACGATTCACGTTATGCCGGTAAAACGGTAGTGGATAACTATTACACCCTGTACGCTTCCTATTATGCTGAACTCACTTTTAGTAAAGGATTATCGTTGCTCAGGCAAAGTGTGATTATGCCGAACACGTATTTTGACAGCGATATGTACGAAAATTCTGCTACAGCAGTTCCCTATTGCATGGCACTCGATACCCTGAAATATGGCATCTGGCTTACTAATCATAGCTATATGAAATTTGAACCTGTCGAAGGGAAAGCCATACTTACTGGTTATGGAACAGCCCCGGTTATGGTAATCTGCAATGCAGGTACGCTGACAGGTTTTTCAACGCAAACAGGCACTGGAAGTAACACTGTTAAACCACGCATGGTTGCAGGTTTCGATCATTTGCAGCTTTCGCTGATCGATTATACAACACCTTTTGTAATGGGGAATGTAAATACCAGCGGAACAGAAAATGATCCGGTTAAAAAATCAATTTTTATTTCGCCCAACCCAGCAAAGGGCATATTGCATATTAAAATAAAATATTGCACCTTTGAGTTTGAAATATTTGATATTGTTGGCTTTAAGTGCATGAGCGGATTTTCTGACAGCGAATCAAAGGAAATTGATATTTCTGCATTAAAGCCGGGCTTGTACCTGCTCAAAACATTTCACTCAAAAGATACTCCCACTTCTATAACCAAGTTGTTAAAGCAATAGGGTTCACTCCCAAAAAAGGATTTATGCGCAAAATTAAACAACTAGTTTTTCTTTCCCTGGTTTTCTTTTTTAATACAAGTTACAGCCAGGAATTTCCGAAAGGAAGCCTGGTAATTGTTGGTGGCGGTCTTGAATTCGATAACATAAGTATTTTTAATCAACTGATCGAACTTTCAGGCGGACCTGAGAAAGCAATATTTTCGGTAATCCCTTCAGCCAGTGGCGTTGCTACTCAGGCATATGTATATTTCAGTAAGGAGTTGATTTCCTATGGCGTAAAACCTGAAAATATTCACCTCATTCCGATTGCAATGGCGGATGATGACAGCACCACCGATGTAAATGAATCGAGCTGGAGTAACAACGGGAATGATCCCAAACTGGCTGAAATTGTCAGAAACAGTTCCTGCGTTTGGTTTTCGGGGGGCGACCAGTTACGTACCATGAAAACCCTTCTCAATCCCGATGGCAGCAAAACACCCGTTCTCGAAGCCGTTTGGGAGGTATTCCTTTCGGGGGGAGTAGTTGGAGGAACAAGCGCAGGCGCAGCAATTATGAGTGAGCCTATGATTGCTGCCGGAAACAGCATGGGCGCATTAAAACACGGAGTTATAACCGATTATAAAGGCGATGATTTCCCTGACGGTGAAGGCGTGCTGTTAACCCATGGACTGGGTTTTTTCCCACTAGGAATGGTTGACCAGCATTTTAACGCCAGGGCAAGGCTTGCACGCTTGCTTGTGGTTATGATGCACGAAAAGAAAACTTTGCACCTGGGTTTTGGGGTTGACGAAAATACGGCTCTCATTTATAACGGAAAGTTAAAAACCCTTAAAGTTGCCGGAGCAGCCGGAGTTACTATTGTAAACACTGCGGAAGCAACCATTTCGCAAGTGCAAAACCTTCCTCAAATCGAAAATGTGATGATAAGCTACCTCGACGAAGGTGATGTTTATGATATCAGCAGTGGTAACATTATCCCTAGCCAAGGGAAGAAGAGTACCATCGGCAATGAATTTTACAATGTTTCAAATCCTGCACAGGCCGGAATGTTTTCAGGATCGGCAACCAATTTTCTGAATTTGGTTACCGTTAACCTGATCGACAATAAAGCTGTAAAAAAAGTGACCAATCTCAATTTTACAGGTCAGGAGTCAGGCTTCCTTGTAACATTAAGTAAAACACCCGAAAGTAAAGGCTTTTATAGTGATAAACCCGGTGGTAAGGACAGGTACACCGTAACGGGTATAAGAATGGATATTGAGCCTGTTAAAATAACCACAACAACACTTAAATAGCTTTTTCACCAGAAAAATAACCAAACAACCAACTTAACCAAATAATTATTCATATGCGAAAAACTAGCTTTTTATTGCTGATGTTTACCTTCATCATCAGTTCGCTATGGGCACAGACCATTCCTGTAAGCGGAACGGTTACCTCGGCAGCTGACAAAACGCCTATACCCGGAGTAACCATCCAGGTAAAAGGCACTCAGAAAGGTATTATTACCGATGTTAACGGAGCCTACAAACTCGACGCATCGGCTAATGCAACCTTGTTGTTCTCATTCATTGGAATGAAATCACAGGAAATTCCTGTTGGCGGACGCAAACTGATCGACATCCAAATGGAAGAAGACAGGGTCGATCTGGGTGAAGTTATTGTAGTCGGATACAGCACTTCCAGTAAAAAACTGATTTCAGGATCGGTAGGAACCGTTAACGAAAGTGAGCTGAAAAATATACCGATGCGCACCATCGAAGGCGTGCTCCAGGGAAAGGCTGCAGGTGTTTCTATTACCCAGAATTCGGGTACTCCCGGCGGGCAGAACTCTATTAAAATGAGAGGGGGCAGTTCCATTAAAGCCAGCAATTCACCATTGATAGTTATAGATGGAGTTCCAACCATCACAGGTAGTTATGGGCAAATCGGGTATAGCGGACAGGCCATTGATGCCATGTCGGACCTCAATCCCAATGATATTGAGTCATTTACTATTCTGAAAGATGCCTCGGCAACTGCAATTTACGGTGCCAGGGCTTCTAATGGTGTTATTCTGATCACTACCAAAAAAGGTAACGCACAGAAAACTAATGTTAACCTCAGCACTTCCTATGGCTGGCAGACCATGCCGAAAGAACGTCTTCCTCACCTGATGAACGCAGCTCAATGGAACGAATTTAGGGGAACAGATATTCAGGGTACTGATACCGACTGGATGAAAGAAATACTGCAGGTGGCTCCCACAACAAATACTGAGCTTTCGGTGAGCAGTGGTAATGATAAGACCCGTTTATTTATTTCGGGAAACTTATACAGCCAGGATGGCACTGTAAAATCCACCTCTTTTAACAGGTATAGCGGACGCATCAATGTGGATCATAAGCTATTGCCTGATCTGACATTAGGTGCAGGAGTGTCGATGACCTATTCGGTTAACTACCGTGTTGAGGGTGACCAAACCCTCTATGGCCCGCTGCCAAACGCGCTCTCCATACCAGCAATTTATCCGGTTTACAATGCCGATGGATCGTATAACGAAGATGGCCCTTATGCTAATCCGATTGCAATTATTGATAAAACACAAAATGTGGCTTTTACCAATCGTAACAACGGGAACATCTTTCTCGATTACAAATTTTTGGATGGTTTTACCTTTACAAGCAAATGGAGTGCTGATGTTTACAGCCTCCGTGAACATGAATATGATCCAATAACAACAGCCCAGGGGAAAAAATATTCTGGATTAGGAATTGAAGGTACCAGTTATGTGAGTAACCTCATTGGCAGTAACGTGCTTCAATACATCAAAACGGTGAACAAAGTTCACAATTTTGAAGCCCTTGCAGGAATCAGCTTCGAAAAATATGCAAGACGGACTACATATATTGAGGCTACCGATTTCCCTAATGAGGATTTTCAATATATTACATCAGCGGGTACCATCAGGGCAGCAAGTGCATTTGCACTCGACAGAGGAATGACGTCCTATTTCGGCCAGTTCAAGTACAATTATATGTATAAATACATTTTCACTTTAACGGCACGTGCTGATGGATCATCGAAATTCGGTATCAACAACCGATTTGGCTATTTCCCTGCCGCTTCAATTGCCTGGAGGCTGACTGAAGAGCCCTTTATGAAGAATCTTAAGGCGATCAGTGATCTTAAAATCAGGACCAGTATTGGTTTGACCGGTAATGACGGCATAGGTGACTTTGCATCCCTGGGGCTGTATAAAGGAGGATATAACTACAACAAGCAATCGGGTATTGCGCCGACTCAGTTACCCAATCCCAACCTGAAATGGGAAACTACCCGCCAGATCGGACTGGGAATCGATCTCGGTATACTTAAGGACAGGATAGGTATTGTAGCTGATGTGTATTATAACACTACGAGCGATCTTCTTCTTGACCGGCCCATACCGGAATCATCGGGATACAGCATTATTACTTCCAATATCGGGGATATGGAAAATAAGGGTTTTGAATGTGTGCTAAACACCGAAAATATTAAGGGTGACTTCACATGGACTACCTCTTTCAACTTTTCAGCTAACCGCAACAAAGTTATAAAGATGTACAACGGACAGCCTATACCCGACCAGGGACGCGGAAATAACTGGGTTATGGAAGACGAACCTATCGGTGTATTTGTAGGATATAAATTCCTTGGAGTTGATCCAACCACCGGAAAAGAGGTATATGAAGATTTAAACAACGACGATGTAATTACAACTGCTGACAGGACTATTATAGGAAACCCAAATCCTGACTTTACACTTGGATTAACCAATACGTTGGGATTCAAAGGATTTGATTTTTCTTTTTTCCTGCATTCAGTGTATGGAAATGATGTATTTAACGGCACCCGCATTTATATTGAAGGACCTACGGATCTGGACCAGCAGACAACGAACAGCCTCCGCCGCTGGCTGAAACCAGGTGATGTAACCGATATTCCGAATATAGGTGATGGGCTGAAATCCTCAAGGTTTATTGAGAATGGCTCTTTCCTGCGGATCAAGAACGTTACTTTGGGCTACACCCTTTCAAAGGACATGCTTAAAAAGCTGTGGTTGAAGTCAGCCAGAATTTATGTTTCGGGCCAAAATATTTACACATTCGCTCCATACTCCGGCATGGACCCCGAAGTTAATTATTACAGCACCGATAACGTTGTGATGGGTACCGACTTCTTTACTTATCCACAGTCGCGCACTATACTGGTAGGTTTAAACATTGGTTTCTAAAATATAAATCTGAAAACATATGAAAAAGATAATATTTCTCCTCTTTGCGCTGGCATTTACAATGCTGTCGTGCAACAAAGTACTTGATGTAAAGCCTACTGACAGCGTAGCTACCGAAGATGCCATAAAAAACAAAGCCGGGGTTGAGCATGCACTTATCGGCTCGTACAACGCACTTCAGGCTGTAGGACTTTACAGCCGGAATGCCATTATTGTTGGCGATGTGGCTGCAGATAATTTAATATGGACAGGCACGATGCAGGAATACGGCCAGATTGAAAGCAAACCTATACCTGCCGAAAACTCAATTGTGGATGGCATGTGGTATGCTTCATACAGTGGTATTAATTGTGTAAATAATATACTCATCAAACTTCCTGATGTTGCCGGGCTAACACAGGATGAGATTGACCAGTACGAAGGAGAGTCGCTGTATATAAGAGCGCTGCTTCATTATTACCTGGCTACCTATTTTGGTGGTGTTCCCATACAAACCAAACCTACACTCGATCTGAGCAACATCGACGTGGCCCGCAGTACAGTTAGTCAGGTTTATGACCAGGTTATTGCCGATCTTACCCAGGCAAAAGCAAAACTGCCTGCAGCAAAAGTGGCAGGCCGTGCTAACTCGTTCAGTGCTTCAGCCCTATTGGCAAAAGTCTACCTCTCAAAATTTCAACTTACCAACGATCAGCCTTCAGCAGCTCTTGCAATTGCTGAAGCGGGTACAGTAATAAACGCAGGAGGCTATACGCTGGCCAAGTATAGTAATCTGTTCAATCCTAAGATTACCAATTCACCGGAATCCATTATGGAGATTATTTTCGATGTCCAGAATTACAATCGCCTTGCTCAATATTTCTTTGCGCGCAGTTTGTCGGGAAGATACGAAGTTGCCCCATCACCGGGATTGGTAGCAAGTTATGAGCCAGCCGACACGAACAGGTTTGACGCATCATTTGCTAATGATACAACCAAGAACCAGTTGTACGGATGTAAATACAGTGATGTTTCAGGAGGTACCGACCATGTATATGTGTTCCGCCTCGCTGAAATGTACCTTATCAGGGCCGAAGCACTGGCATATTCCAATGGTAGTATCACAAGTATTCAGGCTGACATTAACACAGTCCGCACCCGCGCAGGACTTGGCAATACTACAGCGTCAACCATACCCGATCTGAAGCTTGCTATTGAAAATGAATGCCGCCATGAATTTGCATTTGAAGGCCACCGCTGGTCCGATCTGGTCAGGACGAAAAGAGCTGCAACAGTGCTGGGTATTGATGTAAAATTCACCCTTTTTCCAATTCCGCTCAGCGAAATGCAGACCAATAAATTAATGGTACAAAACCCTGGTTATTAACAAACGGTTTAAAACGAAGAAAATGAAAAAACATCTGTTATATTTCCTACTGTTGCTGCCGGCATTATTTATAGCGTCGGGCTGCCAGAAATACGAAGTTGGTAATCCATTACCAAGTACCGTTGCTGGTTTTAACTATACAGCAACCAATAAAAGCAATGCTCCCTGCGAGCTTACTTTTACCAACACATCATTAAATGCAGCCGGGTTCTCATGGGATTTTGGTAACGGGCAAACTTCAACTGAAGCAAACCCCGTAGTTGTTTATGATACACCCGGCCTTTATACCGTAAAGCTCATATGTACACCTGTTAACGATGTATATTACAACCAGTGTATAAATTCCCAGATCATTAACATCAAAGATCCGAATGCAGGGCTTACACAGGTTTTTTATTTTACAACCCGGGGGCCTGCCAATGGAGGAGTTCATTTTGTGCTGTTGGACGACCCGGCAAAAAACATTTCCAACTTTTCAGATGTGCCTTTACCTAGGCCTTATGGCATTACTGTGGATACCGCACATAGTAAAGTATATGTTTCCGATTATTCGATAAGTGTAATTTATCGTTTTGATGCCGATGGAACCAACCCGCTGAAAATACTGGACATTGCTGTTCCGGGACAGGAAATCTGCAATTCGCCGGAGGCTCTGATGGTTGTTGGGGATAAGTTGTACTGGGGAGGCGTAGGCGGAATATTCCGTTGCAACCTCGATGGAAGTAGTCCCGAAATTTATAATCCAGGTTTTGAATTTCCGCTCGATATGCAATACGATCCGATTCTGAATAAAATTTACCTCGTGAATGATAAAACCGATTTTACCGGCGGATATTTTTCAGTTAATCTTGATGGTACAGGCTTAACAGAGCAAATTCCGGATATTGACGGAACTGCTATTGAAGTGAATGCCGAAACAGGAAAAGTGTATATAGCAGGCTACGCATCCGACGGCACAGTAATGCCCGAGAATGGTATTTACATGAGCAATATCGATGGCACACAGTTATCGAAGATTGGCGAGTATGGTGCCAAAGCAACCTGGGGAATTGCAATCGATCACATACGGAATAAGCTATTCTGGTCGTATAAAATTTCCAACTCAGCTCCTGATGGTAAAATCGTTCGTTCGAACCTCGACGGCTCAGGACTGGAAGACTGGCTCACCGGAGTTAGCCCACATGCCA
>CAIJPI010000085.1 GCA_903822525.1 uncultured Bacteroidales bacterium
CGGAATTGATTCTGTTATATAGTGCATTGTGCATAGTGCTATGTGCTTAGCATCATTTATTTGTATTTATCAATCCTGTAACTTGTCTGCGTTATACTCTCTGAGCACTGAGCACTTTGCACTAAGCACAAATGATTTTCCACATTTTCCTTAAACAGAACCATTTTATTCAAACATGTAAAAGCTGGAACTGCTTGAATTTCCTGATTCAATAGTATCTGTCACTATGAATAATGGTTAGCCTCCATGAGCTTTAAGTTATATAATTACCACCTGACTAAAATCAGGATTTTTTGCAGTCTGAAGTCAAATTCCTATATTAGCAGTCCATAAATATAGAAACAGCCATATGACAGATAAGAAAAACGGAAATCCGGCCGTGGTCGGACTTGCAGGTTTTGGCCTGACAACATTACTTTTACAGTTTCATAATATCGGCCTTATGGGTATCGGCCCTGTTGTTGCCATGGGATTTATTTTTGGCGGTCTTGCGCAAATGATAGCCGGATTCCAGGAGCAGAAAATGGGGAATAACTTTGGCTATAGTGCTTTTGTAGCGTATGGTTCTTTCTGGATTGGCCTGGGAGTTATATGGTTACTTTCTGCTTTCAAAGTATACGAAATCTCCAAAACTGATGTGGGTTTTTACCTTGTAGCCTGGACACTTTATACTGCAATAATGTTTATTGCCTCACTGCGTATTCATACAGCCATGGCTTTCACGTTAGGAACCCTGCTGCTGGGTTTTATACTTCTCGATCTGGGACATTTCGGGAATCCTGTTTTTAATCTGATTGCCGGTTATGAGCTGATTGTATGTGCTTTTGCTGCATGGTATATGATGGCAGGTATTATAATCAATGATCTGGCAGGCAAAACCGTATTAAAAATGGGAAATCCTCTGATCAGATAAATCCAGAGACCCGGATTAAGTCCATAATGCAAAAACCTGCCTTTACGAAACCGTAAGGCAGGTTTTTTTTATGATGTATGATTGTCGAACGGACTGTAATGAGTTGATTACTACAGAATTTCCAGCAATTCAACTTCAAAGATCAAAGTTGCATTTGGTCCGATAGCTTTTCCTGCTCCCTGCGCTCCATAAGCCAGGTTCGAAGGAATAAAGAATTTGTATTTTGAACCTGCTGACATAAGTTGCAGGCCTTCGACCCATCCCGAAATAACCTGGGTTACGCCAAATACTGCAGGTTCGCCCCGGCTTACCGAGCTGTCGAAAACAGTGCCATCAATCAGGGTGCCTGTATAATGAACTTTTACCTGGTTGTTTGATTTTGCTTTAGCACCGGCACCTTCGGTAATAACGGAATATTGCAGACCGCTTGGCAGTGTGATTACGCCAGGTTGGTTTTTATTTTCTGCCAGGAAAGCGCTTCCGCTTTCGATGTTATTGCCTTCGGCTTTTTTCTGCATACCTTCGAAGAATTCGTTCAGGATATAGTTAACCTCATCAGGCGACATAGAAATTTCCTCGTTGTTTAAAATTGCATTCAGGCCTTTGGTAAAATGTTCAATATCAAGTGCTTCAACACCTGAATTTTTCAAATTACTTGCAATACTTAAGCCTAATGCATAACTGATTTCTTTCATAAAATGTTTTATTTTGAATTTTTAGGGCTGCGAAGGTAAATATTTTTAGGTTAAGCCGGTGTATTGACGGTGAAGGATTTACAATTTCTGATTCGAAGCATCCGATTAAAACATATATTTGATTCCTGTTTCAAGTATAGTCAGCGGAATTTTGAGTTACGGATGGTGTGCTTTGCTTCTCTCATAACATACAACCATTTAATATTTATAATCCCCTTTAATTATTGGCTTACAGCGGAAAATGGCGGACAAATCAACAATATAAACCTGGTAAGCATGTTAAGCAAGCAGATTCCAGGGAAATTAAATTTATACCAATGAAAAAATCAATTTTCGCAGTGTTTTTTACCCTGATCAGTTTAGGTTTGGGTATACTGCTTTCAGGGTCGGATCCGGTTACGTATGGCGAATACACACCGGTATATATGGACCGTTCGGAAATGGAAAACGCCGTTAAGATAGAGGCTGCGCAACCTCTGAAAACGACAGGAAAAATTTATCTGTACGGGCAGTATATTCTTGTGAACGAGAAATATAGAGGAATACATGTAATTGATAACAGCAATCCGGCAGCTCCGGTTAACAAGTTTTTCCTGCATATTGACGGTTGCATTGATATGGCCATGAAGAATAATATACTGTATGCCGACAATGCTATCGACCTGATCGCCCTTAAAACCACCGACAATTTTGCAAGCATACAGGTGACTCAAAGGATAAAAGGAATATTTCCTGAAACGGAATCGCCCGACGGATACTGGTCGAAATATAGTATTAACCAGTTCAGACCTGTGAATGGAATTTTAGTTGCCTGGGAAAAGACAAATTAAAAGCTGCAAATGATGAAAAAGATCAGAATATATTTCCTGCTGTCGGTTATTCCCTTTGTTTTGGCAGCATGTTCCATGAGCGAAAAGTCAGATACCGGTGGTGATGTTTCGGGGAAAGGCGGATCGATGGCACGGTTTGCCATTTCGGGAAATTACCTGTATACCGTTGATCAGACCACGCTGCATACTATCAGTCTTGCGGATGCAGAGCATCCGCAAAAAGTTGCTGATAAATCAATTGGTATTTATACAGAAACAATTTTTCCATACAATAATTCGCTGCTGTTGGGAACCGAAACCGGTATGGTGGTGTATGATGTGAGTAATCCGGCAAGTCCGCAAATGACAACTGTATTTCAGCATATACGCTCCTGCGATCCGGTAGTAGCCCAGAATGGGTATGCTTATATAACACTTAACACTTCGAATCAGCGCTGTTTTAACGGAATGAACGAATTGCAGATCGTAGATATAAGCAATATAAATTCGCCTCAGATAGTGAAATCTATGATTCTCACCACTCCGCTGGGTCTGGATATTAATAATGACACCCTGTTTGTTTGTGACCAGGGATTGCGGGTATTCAATGTTTCGAACAAATTATCCCCTGTCGAAATCAGCTATTTCCCGGATATACTGGCCAGGGATGTAATTTACCAGCAGGGCAGGCTGATTGTGATAGGAACCGACGGACTGCATCAGTATCAGCAATCAGCGGGCGTGTGGCAAAAAATAAGTTCCATTCCAATACAGCCATAATCATGAAGAAACTATTTTTTATTTTTATTCTTTTTCTGACAGTTACTATCTCTGCCACGGCTCAGGATATGGAATTATTCGGTCCCAGAAAGGGTTTTGGCTTTGTTCCCCAATATACTATTTCAGGTGGTCTCCGATTTGATATCGACCGCAGCGTATCGAAAAAATCGAATCAATGGCTGATCTTTTCGCCCCAGTTTTTTATGGTAAGCGGAAACCGGTACGGGCATGATTTCAACGATATGTGGGGAACAGGACTGGATATAAAACACAAGATTTTCCTCAAACCCGGCAGCATGAAACCCCGTGGATATTATGTTCAGTACGGAGTTTTGTTCCAGTATTTTGCTATGACTGATTACAGGCAGTATACAGATATATTTGTGGTGGATGGGGTGCAATACTACGGTGTGTTAAGTGGAGATGTATCAACAAATCTGTATAAATTCGGAGGGAATTTTCACCTTGGATACCAGTGGCTGATTGGCAATAAGGTATTTTTTGATATTTATACCGGGGCAGGAATCCGTATCAGCCATAACAGCCGCAATGCAGGATTTGATACCTGGTACAACAACAGCTGGGTTGATTACGGGTATTCGGGGACTTTGCTCGATGGAGGTTTCAGGGTTGGGGTATATTTCTGAAAAACATATATATATAGTTCCGGGATTCAGACAGAATTTTTTCCTGATTCAGGTCTTGAAATGATTCAGGCCTGCTTATTCCGGTTAAAACAGGCTGAAATATTTCCTGAGGACAATTATCCAATAAACTTTTTTTAATCCGCTTTTGTGGCTGATATTTGCACCGGCACAGGAAATCCGGCTGCCCAAAACCATCTGATTTGAAGCGTATAGAAACCATAGAAACCGAAAAAATGACTTTCAACGAACTGATACTATCCCGCCAAAGTGTTCGCAGGTATGCTGCCACCCCTGTTGAACCCGAGAAAATAAAGCAGTGCCTCGAAGCAGCCCGCCTGGCTCCTTCGGCAAGCAATTCCCAACCCTGGAAGTATATTTTAGTTGATCAGGAGCCTGTACGCACCGAAGTGGCCAAAGCCACATTCAGCGATATTCAGCTCATTAACAAATATACCATGCAGGCCCCTTTGATGGTTGTGATTGTTATGGAAAGGGCGAAACTGATCACCCGGCTGGCCATGCTGATTAAGAAAAAAGAATGGCCGCTAATTGATATTGGGATTACAGCGGAACATTTCTGCCTGCAGGCTGCCGAACTTGGGCTCGGAACCTGTATGATAGGATGGTTTGATGAGGATAGAATTAAAAAGGCATTACAAATTCCTACCGATAATTCCATTGGGCTGCTCATCAGTGTAGGCTATCCGGTTGATGGTTATACGCAACGGACAAAAATCCGTAAACCTATGGACGAAATGGTAAGCTATAATCGGTATTGATTTCAGGCATGGGGAATAATGATTTGACAAAGTATAAGCATAAACCAAGCTCACTGAAATCTCGGGTCACCATCCTAATGGCAACAGGGGCCAAATACCAGGTTAAGTGATTTCAAAATGAATGTGTATGAAAAACCAATTTTTCGTGGCATTGTATTTAATTGCAGCCATATTCATTATGCAAATGAGTGCCTGTGAAGAACCAAGCCCTACTACAATACCAATAATTTCAACTTCTTCCATTTCGGGCATTACCTCATCATCAGCAATGTGTGGCGGCAGCATTAGCAGCGACGGCGGGGCGACTATTACAGCAAGAGGCGTTTGTTACAGCATTACAAACCAAACTCCTACCACTGCCGACAATAAAACTACAGACGGCTTCGGCGCAGGAAGTTTTACCAGCAACCTGACCGGCTTAACTGCGAATACCCTTTATTATGTAAGGGCATACACTACCAATAGTATGGGTACAAACTATGGCAGTGTTGTGAACTTTACAACTTCTCTCCCGGATATTTATGTAGCAGGATATGAAATAAACGCATCCGGTTATTCTGTTGCAAAATACTGGAAAAACGGGTTGGCGGTCAGTTTAACGGATGGAACAAAAAATGCGGTTGCGCTATCAATTGTTGTTAATAATGAGGACGTTTATGTAGCAGGGCATGAAAAAGCATTCGCGAAATATTGGAGAAATGGGGCCGCTATTAATTTAACCGATGGAATAGTGGAATCTATAGCCAATTCAATAGTTGTAAATGGGGAGGATGTTTATACAGTGGGTTACGAAAGAAATCCAATCGGCAACCCTAATGCAAAATACTGGAAAAATGGCGTGTCAACAAATTTACTGTTTGGGACAACAAATGCCAATGCCAGCGCAATATTTGTAAGTGGAGCAGATATTTATGTAGCTGGGTCAGGATATGATGGAAGTTTTACTATTGCGAAATATTGGAAAAACGGGACGGTTATAAATTTAACTGATGGAACAAATCCTGCTTTTGCCACTTCAGTATTTGTTACTGGACAGGATGTTTATATAGCGGGTTATGAACAAAGTAATAGTACGGGTATAAGTATCGCAAAATATTGGAAAAATGGGACGGCCATCTCTTTGACGAATGGCGAAAGCAACGCCCAGGCTACTTCAATATTTGTTAGGGGTACGGATGTTTATGTAGCGGGCTATGAGAGCAATGTTGTTAACTACAATTCAGTTGCGAAATACTGGAAAAATGGGGTAGCTGTCAGTTTAACTAATGGAACATACAATGCCTTTGCTACTTCATTAGTTTTAAATGGTACGGATATACTCGTTGCTGGGGCAGAAAACAACGCATCGGCTAATTATGTGGCGAAATACTGGAAAAACGGGGTGGCTGCAAATCTAACGGATGGTACAAATTATGCAATCGCCAATTCAATAATTGTAAAATAATAATAGGACTGTCTTCCCCTGTAACCCGCTCTGAATATATAGAAGACAGGTTGAGGAATGAAAATTTCCTAAGATTAAAACTGTAGCATGAGGCCTTGCCTGGACAGTGAAATAATGAAAGACAAATCGACATACCCCAAAGACAAATAAAATCTATCTTTGACCAGAAATTCAGTCCCAAAATCTATAAAAAGGAAAAATAAATTACTTTTCCTGGTCGTGGTGCTTATTATGCTGGCAGCCATATGCAACAAATCAGGCAGTATGGTTTTAGAAACGAAACCCACCTACTTACCTGATTACAAATTATCCAATTCCAACCTCTGAAAAACACTTTAAAAACGCAGCATACGCTCTACCGATAGTAATTTAATCCGGATGCAATAGTATAATTTGAATCACTAATTTTTGTTTGAAATGAAAACAACAATTCTTTTCACCATTCTATTTTTGAATTGCATTCAGTTTTCAATAGCTCAAAAGCTCACCCTGACATACAAAATCAAAACAAATGACACGGTATTGATTTTTCAGGACAAAGTTTTTTCGGATAAAACCATTGAGGCTAATGCACAAAATATATTTCGAAAGAATGTTCCAAATCCTGATATCCTTTCGATTGAAGATGACTTCAACAGGGAATTTATAAAACTTGAAAGTAATCATGAGATATATTATGTGAAACTATTGAATAAAGGGTTTTATTCACTCTATGAATCTAATTTAAACAGTGATTCCCGTTATTATGCCTGTTCGAAAACAGATACCATCGTATTAGAAAAAAACGATTTGTTGGCTAGTAACGAAGTTTCAGCAAACCTGGACTTGTATAAAAATCTGGCATCTATATCTAAAAATTTTCCTGAGCTCTGGTTACGGGCTAAAACAGTTAAGTTCGAGAAGAAAGAGATTCAAAAATTTATTTCAGAACTTAATTCTAAATATTCAGAAGCAAGCTATGAAATACACAATAAAGGCAGATTCGATTATGTAAGCTTCTCATTAAAAGGTATGGTGCTTGGAAACAGAACAGATATTATTTTTGATGTTACAAAGTCGCATTATTTTATTGGTGATTCGCCTAATATTTCATTAAAATATGGGATAAGGACAAATTTTTATAAAAGAACAGAGTTCATTCCTGCATTTTGGACAGGATATTTTCTCATTCATAACGGTATAACAGACAGCTTATTTGTTTACCGTGATCATTACGAGACACTCACAGCAAAAATCATTGAATTTCCATTTGCAGTAAATTTTGAAATCACAAACTCAGGCTTTACACCTTATTTCTATACAGGTTTAGCACCGACAGTATATTTTAGGGAAATCAGCGCCACTAACTCAGAGCATATCAGTAAAACGACAAAAGCCAGTATAAATGCTTTTGCAGCCGGCGGGCTAAAACTAAAACTGACGGATAGCTTTAATATTATGTCGGAATGCCGGTATGATCTTACTAAAGGGCTAAATTTCCTGATAGGAGTGGAGTATTTTTTGCACTCTACTTTGCATCTGCCTAAATAGAAACGATTCTGTTTTTTCATCACCCGATGTAATGATTTCCTGGCACCTGCTAATGTCTTTTGCTGACATTAAGCCCAGAATTGGAAATATTTTTCTAACCTAAAATCGCATGCTTTGAGGGATAGTACCTGGTATATTTTAATTTATCAATCCCTGGTCTGAATATGCATTTTCGATCTAT
This sequence comes from uncultured Bacteroidales bacterium, assembly GCA_903822525.1. Classification (GTDB taxonomy): domain Bacteria; phylum Bacteroidota; class Bacteroidia; order Bacteroidales; family UBA4417; genus UBA4417. The sequence continues at coordinate 7,779 of CAIJPI010000085.1, forward strand.
CTTTGGCACACTAACCGCCTACAAATATATTTATAAACCATGAACAAAATATTTCTAATGCTGGCGTTACCACTATTTTTACTGGTAGCAGGATGCAACAAACCAACAGGTTCAAAAATGGAAACCAAACCCACGTTTATCAATCAAACCGCCATCGACAAAGTGATAAAGCAACTAACCGATTCGTGCGGTGAAACGGCAAAAGTGCGCATCGGGAGGGGTGTTAAACAAGTTGCATCGCTCTGGGAAAAACAGGATGGCGACCAGGAAGCTTTTACTGCTTTTTGTAACGCTCAGTTTATAGGCGATACGGCTAAGTTAGGTGTGTTATTTAACAAGCTTCAGCGCAGTTTCGAAGTGTTATACGGCAATTACAACAAGATGGGTATGGATTTGCGTATTCCTGTTGATCTGAGCGGTGCCGAGCTTACTCCTATTGATGAGATGTTTGCCTCCTTCTCGCCTTCATCGCACCTTACTGACGATCTTTTTACGAATAAGATAGCATTTATTACCATGCTTAATTTCCCGTTTTATACCTTAACCGAAAAAACAGAGCTTGGTAAATCATGGTCACGTGCTGAATGGGCATATGCCCGTATGGGTGATGCCTTCACTTCGCGGGTTCCTGCTGCTCTTAACCAACAGGTAACCGAAGCCCTTTCGAAGTCGGATATGTATATTTCGGAATACAATATTGTGATGGATAAACTGGTGGATGCATCGGGTAAAACCTATTTCCCCGAAGGCATGAAACTGATTACCCACTGGGGATTGCGCGATGAGCTGAAATCGCATTATGGTAAAGCCGACGGACTGCCGAAGCAGAATATGGTTTACTCTGTAATGAAACACATTATCAACCAGAGTATTCCCGAAATGGTTATCAACAACGGCGATTACCAATGGAATCCAATTGACAACAAGGTGCTGAAAAACGGGCAGGAAGTAACTTTTACATCCGAACCCGACCGACGCTATGAGATGCTTCTGAATAATTTCAAAGCCATACATGCTACTGATGCGTATTATCCTGCCCTTCCTACTTACAGCCAGCGTGCTTTCGAATTAAGCATGGAAATTCCTGAACAGGATGTGGAGAAACTCTTTACTTCGCTGCTGACCTCGCCCCAGATTAAGGAAGTCGCTGCTTTGATATCGAAAAGACTGGGACGCAATTTACAACCGTTTGATATATGGTATGATGGGTTTAAAGCACGAAGTGGTCTCAACGAAGACGATCTTACAAAAAAGACACTAGGCTTATATCCTACACCTCTCGCCTTCGAAAAGGATATGCCAAATATGTTACGTAAACTGGGCTGGAGTGCTGAAAGAGCTTCCTATATTGCTTCAAAAATACAGGTCGATGCAGCCCGCGGTTCAGGGCACGCAGCAGGAGCCGCCATGAAGGGTGACAAGGCGCGCCTCCGCACCCGTATTACTGATAAGGGAATGAATTATAAAGGCTACAACATAGCTGTTCATGAGTTTGGTCACAATGTGGAGCAAACCATCGACCTGTATGATATTGATTATTATATGCTTCAGGGAGTTCCAAATACTTCGTTCACTGAAGCGCTGGCATTTTTATTCCAGAAACGCGACCTGAGTCTGCTCGGCATTACCGATAATAATCCTGACAAGGAACATCTGGCTTCGTTGGATGCCATTTGGTCGTGTTACGAAATCATGGGTGTTTCGCTACTCGATATGCAGGTGTGGCGCTGGTTGTATGCCAATCCCGGTGCTACTCCTGCCCAGTTGAAGGAAGCCGTGATCCGAATTTCGAAAGAAGTGTGGAACCAGTATTATGCGCCGGTTTTCGGTAGTAAGGACGAACCCATCCTGGCTATTTATTCGCATATGATCGACAATCCGCTTTATCTTTCGAATTACCCTGTGGGTCACCTGATCGATTTCCAGATTGACGGGTTTATCATCGGAAAGAATTTTGCCGGTGAAGTGGATCGTATGTACACGTTGGGGCGGCTTACTCCGCAGGCCTGGATGCAGGGAGCAGTGGGAACACCAATTGCCATCGAACCAATGTTGAAAGCGGTGGACGAGGCGCTTAAAGTGATAAAGTAGCTGCAATTTTTAATGGCTCTACTACGAATTTAATGGAATTGGTTTTAAATTGGTCCGAAGTCGGAAGACGGAAGTCCGAAGCAGGTACTAAACTGAATTTGCATACTATGAATTGAAAATAAGTTGCATACTGTTAATTGTTTTACAATGTGCTGCTTATTCTGAATAAAATAGTTTTCAGGAGATATTCTGACTTCCGTCTTCCGGATTCCGACAACTTGATTTGTACCACTAAAATAACAGTAGTACCTTTTTGTATTTAGTGCTGATTGAAAAAAGAATCAGCCAAATTTTACTGATACTTTTTTCAGGATTATAGCGAGCATATGATAAAACTTAACTCCGCCACCTCTCCAGCTTCGGGATTCCAAAGGTGAAGAATCCGGTCAGAAAACCAGGAATTCCCATTTCTTTCATTTTCACCTTTACAAAGGATTGCATCTCTTTAGCCGTTGTTATTTCAGGATTGAAAAATTTACCATCCTGGTAACAATAACTGCAGAATTTCACACTTTTTGAACCATCGGCATTTGTGCCACCACCTTTTTCATCTTTTTTCAAAGGCATTCCACAACTCTGACAAAATTTATAGACCTTTTCCATGGGGTTTATTTTTTAATAAAGCGTTGGCTGTATGATTTTCCATCCATGGTGAGCCTTAAAAGGTACACGCCCGGAGGGTAAGCGGCCATATCTAAGGTTTCGAGCCATTCGCCGGGAGGCCTGGTTATAGTATGAGTTGTGTAGAGTATGGATCCCTGCTGATTTATCACTGTTATGGTGACCTGCGATTTTTGAGGAGTCCCATATTCAATATGTAATTTATCGGAAACGGGATTTGGATAAATGCCGAATGTTTTAACCGCTTCAGCATAGTTAATACCGATAGTAGTTTCGCAGGTACCCGGCATATTGGCATCGAGCCATGAGAGGCGGTTATGCATCCAAATTTTCAACGCATCGACTTCACCCTGGTAGGTGGTAGCATAAGGCCATGGATTTGGCCACACATATACTCCCAATATAGGCCAGGTAACAAAGTTCCGAGCCTGGGCTTCCATAAGCTGACCTGAAATGCTGTCGATATAGTCATCGAACCAGGCATTGCTCAGAATATTTTGGCGCAGGTATAGCCAGCGGCATTTCAGACGGCTTTTATAAACCGGATCCTGGAGCAGTCGGCCCCACCAGAATGGAACCTGCCAGTAATCGTCATGGCATGGAAACTGGTATGCCCATCCCGAAATAACATCACCGCCGCAATAGTCGGCATTGTGCCATGCAATATCGTAATCCCATACCGGACCCATCCGCAGTTTGCCTCCCTTACTGTCGCGTTCCTTATGCACATAAGTACTTAAACGATAGCCATCTACATTTTTGCTGAGTTCATTTACAAGGAAATAATCAATAAAGGTGCTTTCGACTGCAAATTTCCGGAAGCCATTGGTTGTATCGACAAATTCTTCAGTTTTAAGCGAGGTTTCGAAATTATACACATCGCTCTGTATATAGCTTTTTTGTTGCGGGGTAATAACGGTTTCATTAGGGTAATCGTACTGAAAAAATATAGTCTGCCCGTTGGTGCCTGCAGAAGGTGCATAGGAGGAAGTCCACCCTGAACCACCTGAACCGGTTTGCTTATCAATTTTTACAATGTATCCGCCGGTGACTTCATCACCGGTATTCTGATCGGGTTTTAATTTAGCAATATCAACACGGTCGTTGTTCCGCTTTATTTTCTCAGAGAAAATATAAATACCCTTATACTCGCCATTTAAAACCATCTCAACAAAATGATAGCGGGTAGCATAGTGTCCCATATTTTGCCACACCTGGTAGGCCATAACATTGCGAAGGAATGACTTGTCGGTATAATTTGCATTAAGGATCCAGTCGCTTTCGGCAGGCATTCCAAGAAACGAAGTGTCAATAGAATTGCCCAGCAAATCCCATGCTTCAAACCCATAACTTTTCTTAGGGAACGACTGTGAACTTGAACCACGGACTTCAATACCCATATGGCCATCGAACTCAGGAGGGTCAGAAATATAATTGCGGTTTCCCGGTCCGTTGTTAAGAATTTTCAGTCCGGCGGGTATTTTTGGATCATCGGGAATTGCCTGTCCGTATGTATCAATCATCACAATAGGCAGGTTGGATGAATAAAATACATCTGGACCATCGGCGCCTGGCCCGAAAGTTATGCTCCAACTGAGGAGTTCGGCAGTGCCTGAAACAGGATTCATGTTGCGGACACAAAGTTTCCATGTGCCGTCGGTTGATTGTCCGTTGTTTAGTTTTCCGAGTTTTTCAATTGGTCTGAAGGAACCGGTATATGGCGATGATCCATTGACAATTGAAACATCGGCATGGCTGTCGAAACAGGTGTTTATATAATTTCCACCTTTGAAGCCGTCAGCGTTTGTCAGCAAAACCTTTGATCCGTCAGGGGCGATTAAAGTCGCTTCAAGACCGGAACCGGTTAAATTGTTAATTGTAAGGCAGACATTGAGCAGGCCAAAATTAGTGCCAGGTGCTGGATTCAGGAGAGATCCGGGTTCGACTGCATAATATGCCGCGGTCCCGTCGGGGGGAATTATGCCTCCTGTTCCGGAGAATGTCTGTGATATAGCCAGGTATGAGGACAGAAAAAGGGAAAGCAAAAAGTACAATTTTCGCATAATGGGTAATTAGGTAAATATGCCAGGGAGGCACACAGCAAAAATACAACAGAATCGCTTCGATTTTGCGTAAATTTCAAATAAAGAATAGCTGTTCTAACTGTACAGAAACCGCTTGATACTCCGCTTGGGTGTTTTTTCAAATTCGGTTGAAACGATCTGAAAACGAGCTATCTGCATGTAATTGGGGATTTCGCGATTGAGGTGCTTGCGGTATGTTTCCATAATGGCTTCTATGGACTGTTCTTTCATCTTTTTTGCATCCACCATTTCCATATCGGGATAAATAAGGGCGACAAGTCCTTCTTTGCGATCGACCACAATGGACTCCTGAACTAAGGGGAACGCATTGATACGGGCTTCAATTTCTTCAGGGTAAATATTCTGACCGGATGCGCCCAGTATCATGCTTTTGCTGCGGCCTTTGATATACAGAAAACCATCGCTGTCCATAGTGCCGAGGTCGCCGGTATGAAGCCAGCCATCGCGGTCGAGAATTTCGCGTGTAGCTTTTTCATTTTTATAATAGCCTTTCATGACATTTTCGCCACGTACCAGTATTTCGCCGACAGTATGTTCCGGATCGGGCGAATCGATGCGCATTTCAAGCTGGTCGACACTGCGGCCGGCCGAATTAAAGCGCGCTTCGCGCCAGCTGGCATAGCTGATGAGTGGGCCGCATTCGGTCATGCCGTAACCAATAGTAAAGGCAAATCCTGCTTTGCGCAGCACTTCCTGTAGTTCTTCGTTGAGGGCGGCGCCCCCGATTACAATTTCATGAAAATTACCACCAAAACTCTCGGTGAGCTTGGTTTTTATTTTTCCAAGGATGATGCTGTCCATAAACGGGATCTTCATCAGGAATTTCACCTTGGTTTGCTCGAGTACAGGCTTGATTTGTTTCTTGAAGATCTTTTCAATAATAAGCGGCACCGACAAGATGAGACGGGGGCGTATTTCGGCAAAAGCTTTCAGCAACAGCTGAGGAGTAGGCATTTTCCCCAGGAAAGTGACATGGCAGCCGGAAGTAAAAGGGTAGAGGAACTCAATGGCACAACCATAAGCATGCGCCAGGGGGAGGAAACTCAGAATATGGTCGCCGGGAATCAAAGGCATATATGTACGTGAATATACCATATTGCCGGTAATATTATTGTGCGTAAGCATAACCCCTTTCGAAAACCCTGTTGTGCCCGAAGTATAAATAATGGCAAAAAGGTCGGTGTTAGGGATGATAAGTTTTGGAAGTTTTTCTTTAGGGAAAGGCTTTGACAGCAGAGTTTTAAATTTATTTATATGCTCAGCCTGGTGTTTATTGTGTGTATACAAGGGTGAAAAATCGTCGAGAGATATAACGGATTTAATTTTGGGCATATTATCCTGATCGAGTACATCATAGTTCGGCTTATTGGCAAAAAGCATGACGCTGTCGGAATGATTGATGATATGCTGTACATCGTTGGGTGTGAAATTCGGTAAAATCGGAACTACAACCGCTCCATAGGTGACAATAGCCTGGTAAGCTATAGCCCATTCGGCACAGTTTTTGCCAATCAGGGCGATTTTGTCTCCTTTTTTAAGCCCCAGCCGGGGAAAAAGCTTTTGCAGGTAATATATAATTTTCCCCACCTCGCTGTAAGTATAACTTACTGATTCATAATTAGTAAAAGCGGTATGGTCCCAGTTTTCGGAAATGCTGTTCCAAACAAATTGTGTATAGTTTTCCTTTAACATGATTTCGGTTTTTAAGAGTCAACTAATATATGTATTAAAATCCTATATTTACTTTTGATTATGATGAAATAGTTGTTATCAGACTAAAAAAATTGAAATTTATTCTTGCTACTTTACACCTGCTCTTTTTGCCACGAAAACACTAAATTTCACAAAACAATTTAAAAGGAAAGTTGAAAATCACTATTCAGAATAATAAAGATGAAGTTTGTTGTGTGTTCGTGGTCTTATTTACTTAGATAAGGAAACTTACAAGCTTTGAAATAGAACATTTAAATCTTCGTAACTCGTAAAAGGAGGATTCCGGAGGGTAATACGAGCGATTCGATAACGAAAAACGGAATGCAGTAACAGGGTATTTTTAGCCGCTAACATTTTTCAATTGTACTTGTTCTATATTTGACCCTAAATATACGAAAATATGCAACTATTCCCTATTCACACGGGTAATTTAAAACTTGACGGAGGTGCTATGTTCGGCGTTGTACCTAAGAGCATCTGGAACAAAGCATATCCTGCTGACGAAAACAACATGATAAACCTGGCGATGCGCTGTCTGCTGGTGGTTGACGGCGACCGGCGAATACTGATTGACAATGGAATAGGGGATAAGCAGGATGAAAAGTTCTTTGGACACTATTACCTGAATGGTGAGCACAGTCTGATCCGGTCGTTAAGTGAGGCAGGATTTCAACCGGAAGATATCACTGACGTTTTCCTGACCCATCTTCATTTCGATCATTGCGGAGGTACGGTTAAGAACAATGCGGATCGTAGCGGCTATGAGCTGACTTTTTCAAATGCAGTTCATTGGTTGAGTAAACCGCAGTGGGACTGGGCCACGCGCCCGAATCGACGTGAAAAAGCCTCTTTTCTGCATGAAAATATGATGCCGGTTGCTGAGAGCGGAAAACTCCGGTTATTTGACGGGCCTTTTGAACTGCTACCTGGTTTTGAAGTCAGAATTTATAACGGACATACTGTGGGGCAAGCTATTCCATTTATTAACACAGGCAGGCATACTGTTGTTTTTATGGCGGATACAACGCCCACATCAGCGCATGTTCCTCTTCCATATATTATGAGTTATGATACCCAGCCGCTGATTTCGTTGAGCGAAAAGGAAGATTTTATGAATGAGGCTATTGAAAAGAATTATATACTCTTTTTTGAACATGATGCATACCATGAATGCTGCACCCTTGAAATGACAGAAAAAGGGATCAGGGTGAAGGAAACGATGCCATTAAAAGAGGCATTGGAGAGAAAGTGAGGTCAATATATTCACAAAAGTGAATAAATAATTCAACATCCTTCCCAATTTCAGTTTTATTTGTAATTTAGGTTTTATTATCAGGCACCATTCCGGCTGCCTGATAGGAAATAAAACGTTTTCCGAAATTTAAAACATATTGTCTTGTACAGGATTGAGTCAAAACTGAACATTCATTCGCCCGAGTATCTTGCCAACGCCGAAGCATACGGGCATATCATGCAACAATACCGCAACACGCTTTTCGGAGTTGTTAACGGTTCGCCGGCAAGCCTGGTAAACCGGCATAAGGAACGTGGCAAGTTGCTGGCCCGTGAACGTATCGATCAGCTTATTGATCCGGGAACACCTTTCCTGGAGCTTTCGACCATGGCTGCCTATGGCATGTATGATAACGGATTTCCATCGGCAGGAATTATCACCGGCATAGGGTTAATTCATGGCCGGGAAGCCATGATAGTGGCTAATGATGCTACTGTAAAAGGTGGAACCTATGTGGCCGAAACCATCAAGAAACATGTGAGGGCACAGGAAATAGCCATGGAAAACCATCTACCCTGCGTTTACCTGGTCGATTCTGGAGGTGTCTTCCTTCCGGAGCAGGCCAATGTTTTTCCTGATAAATACGATTTCGGGCGTTTCTTTTTCAACCAGGCCCGCATGTCGGCTGTAGGGATTCCGCAGATATCGGTAGTTATGGGATCGTGCACTGCCGGTGGTGCATATGTTCCGGCTATGAGCGACGAGGTGATCATTGTTCGCAACCAGGGCACTATTTTTATCGGTGGCCCGCCATTGGTAAAAGCGGCTACCGGCGAGGAAGTGTCAGCCGAGGAACTGGGCGGTGCCGAAGTACATACTTCCATTTCGGGTGTAGCGGATCATATAGCTGAAAACGACAGCCATGCTCTTCAGATTTGCCGTGATATTTTTTCGACACTGCGTAAGCCGGAAAAGCAATTCCTGGAACTGGTGCCAATTGAAGAACCTTATTATAACCCTGCCGAATTGTATGGCATTGCCCCTGTTGATCTTCGCAAGCCTGTGGATGCTCACGAAATTATTGCCCGGATTGTGGATGGAAGCCGTTTTCATGAGTTTAAAGCCAGGTATGCACCTACTATTGTTACCGGATTTGCCCATATTATGGGAATGCCGGTAGGAATCATGGCCAGCAACGGAGTGCTTTTCTCCGAGACAGCATTAAAAGGAGCCCATTTTATAGAATTATGCACTTCACGCAACGTTCCTATTCTTTTCCTGCAGAATATTACAGGTTTTATCGTCGGGAAGGAATACGAGCGTCGTGGCATTGCCCGCGACGGGGCTAAACTGGTGCATGCTGTTGCCAATGCCAGGGTCCCCAAGTTCACGGTAGTTTTTGGCGGATCATTTGGTGCAGGAAACTATGCCATGGCCGGCAGGGCATATGAGCCAAGGCTGCTTTTTATGTGGCCCAATTCAAAGATCAGTGTCATGGGCGGTGAACAGGCTGCCGGGGTGCTTATCACCGTTAAGGAAGATCAGCTCAAAGCCAAAGGATTAAAAATCAGCAATTCAGAGCGTGATGAATTAAAGAGTTCGATACTTAAAAAATATGAAGAAGAAGGCTCGGCTTATTTCAGCACTGCCCGCCTGTGGGACGATGGTATTATCGACCCTGTTGACACCCGTAAAATACTGGCAATGGGCATTGCTGCTTCGATGAATAAACACTGGGAGGAAACCAAGTTTGGGGTGTTCAGGATGTGATTGGGGATTGCGGATTGGGGATTGCGGATTTCGGATTGTGGATTTCGGATTGCGGATTGTGGGGGAATTTCAGTAGTACCATTGTTTTTTAAATACCAGATACATGAGTAATTATAGTACCATAAAGGTTGAAACAGGAAAAGGCATTGCTAGCATCGTGCTTAACCGTCCGGATATCAGGAATGCTTTTAATGAGGTGATGATAGCAGAGCTGACGGAAGCATTTAAAACAGCAAGTTCCAGGGATGATATACGTGTTATTATCCTGAAAGGGGAAGGGAAATCATTTTGTGCCGGGGCTGACCTGAACTGGATGCGCGACGTTTCGAAATACGGCTACGAGCAGAATTATGCCGAAAGCTACCGTTTATCCGAATGTTTTTACTCTATATATTCGTCGCCAAAGCCTACCATTGCTGTAGTGCATGGTGCAGCCATTGGTGGTGCCAACGGGTTGCTGGCAGCATGCGATATAGCTGTTTGCGAGGATGATACAGTATTTTCGCTCAGCGAAGTTAAAATCGGAATTGTTCCGGCATGTATTTCCCCTTATGTGATAAAAAGGGTAGGTGAATACGGTGCGCGCGAACTTATGCTTACAGGCAGGCGGATTAATGGCCGGGAGGCAGAAAACTACAAACTGGTAAATAAATCGTTGCCGGCTGATCAGATTGACGGGTATACCGGAGAGATGGTTCAGATGCTGCTAACAAGCGGCCCGGCTGCCATTACCCATTGTAAAAAACTGATTGACGAAGTGGTGAACCATATCGGCATGGACGAAGCGCTCACCTATACAGCCCGGATGATAGCTGATATACGTGCTTCGGAAGAAGGGCAGGAGGGGATGGCGGCGTTTCTGGAGAAGAGGAAGCCGAAGTGGGTTGAGTAAGATTGTGGATTTCGGATTGTGGATTTCGGATTTTTTAAAAGGTTAATTTGTGATTTTTATGGATAAATTCGAATTACAAAACAGAACTAAGAGGGTGGCCATCAGTGTAATAGGCTTATCAAAGAAATTTCCTTTGAGCCAGGAAGGGAAAATAATTACAAACCAGATTATCAGATCAGCAACTTCTGTAGCTTCAAATTATAGGGCAGCTTGCAGAGCGAAATCAGCGAAAGATTTCATATCAAAAATGGGGATTGTTGAGGAGGAATGTGATGAAACCATATTTTGGCTGGAATTAATAGAAGAACTTAAAATGGTAAATGAAAATGACGAACTATTGAACATAAAGAAGGAAGCAAACGAAATTCTATCCATAACTGTAGCATCTATCAAAACAGTCAAGAATAAATTGTAGGTTACACTTAAATCCGCAATCCGCAATCCGCAATCCGCAATCTAAAATTAAGCTTACCAGATGATCAAAAAACTCCTTATAGCTAACCGTGGCGAAATAGCCGTCCGCATTATACGAACAGCCAGGTGCATGGGTATCCGGACAGTTGCTATATATTCCGAAATTGACAAAAGCAGCCTCCACCACAGTTTTGCCGATGAAGCTTATTGCATTGGCAAGTCCGAACTTTCGGAGACGTATCTTAATATTCCTGAAATTATACGCATTGCCAAAAGCAGTCATTGCGATGCTTTGCACCCGGGATATGGTTTCCTGTCGGAAAACCCTGCTCTGGTGAAAGCATGTAAAGAGGCCGGTATTATTTTTGTCGGGCCCGAAGCGCATGTGATGCAGATTATGGGCAATAAAGTTGAAGCACGCGATTTTGTTTCATCCATCGGGGTGGCTGTTACCAAAGGACTTTCGGGTGATGCTGCTGCCATACTGAGCCGTGTTGATGAGATTGGTTTCCCGGTTCTTGTCAAAGCTGCAGGAGGTGGCGGAGGGAAAGGAATGCGGATTGTGAAGGATAAAGATAGTCTTGCAGGAGCCCTCGAAGCTGCTTCGCGCGAAGCCAGGAACTATTTCGCTGATGGAACCGTATATGTTGAGAAATATATTGAAGAGCCCAGGCATATAGAGTTTCAGATCATGGGCGATACCCAGGGTAATGTGGTTCACCTTTTCGAGCGTGAGTGTACGATACAGCGGCGTTACCAGAAAATTATTGAAGAGGCTCCTTCGCCGACACTTACACCTGAGCTCAGGAAGCAAATGGGCGAGGCTGCAGTTGCGATTGGAAAAGCCATTGGATATTCAGGAGCGGGAACCATAGAGTTTCTGGTCGACAAGGATCTGAGTTTCTATTTTCTCGAAATGAATACCCGCATCCAGGTTGAACATCCTGTTACAGAGCTTACTACGGGCATCGACATTGTTGAGGAACAACTGCACATTGCTGCCGGCGAAGTACTCAGGCTAAAGCAGGATACTCTATTTCAGAAAGGTCATTCAATCGAATGCCGCATTTATGCCGAAGACCCTGCAAATAACTTTTTACCTTCACCGGGGAGCCTGTCGCTCTATCAAAAGCCTTCAGGCGATTTTATCAGGGTTGACGATGCCATGTACAAACCTTACCAGGTAAGCAGTTTCTTCGACCCTATGATTGCCAAACTGATCACACATGGAAATACCCGCGAAGAAGCCAGGTTTCATATGATTGATGCGTTGCAGAATTATGGCATCCACGGTATTAAGAACAATATCAGTTACCTGAATGCCATCGTTCAGAGTGAACAATTTATTCACAACACCATTTCGACCCGATTTTGTGCCGAGCATACCGAATCCCTGCTGCATACCATTGAAAATGAACGAAAAGCAATACCGGAGCTGCTTGCTGTTGCCATTGCCTTGGTAAGTAATGCGGTTCATAGCAGCAACGGCAGTGAGCTTAATTCCGGAGCTGAAACTGTTTGGAGTAAAATCGGCTACTGGCGCATTTTGATGCAGCCGGAACTGGAAATGGAAGGAAAGGTTTTTTGTGCCCGTTTAAATGATGTGATGCCAGATAAATTAACTGCAACATTCGACAACTACAGTCTGCATATTCATTTTAATGAAAATGCCGGCAGCCAGCAGATAGAAATACAGCTTAACGGGGATCCTTATACTGCATTTGTCTCCCATCCCGAACCAGGAAGAGTCATAGTCGGGTATAACACTCATATTTTTGAGGTAATACGAAAAGATATTCTGCCTGCTCAGTCCGACTTTAATACAATTTCAGAAGCAGTTGGCGAAGGTGGAAGTAATATAACATCGCCAATGCCGGGGAAAGTTATAAAAATAGCCGTCAAACAGGGAGATGTTGTGGCAAAAGGTGATCTGCTGCTGGTTGTTGAGGCTATGAAGATGGAAAATAATATACTGAGCCCTGCCGATGCTGTTGTTGACCGTATTAATGTTGGGCCGGGCGACCTGGTCGACAGCAATTCCACGCTGGTTCATTTATCCGCACCCTGATAAAACGGCCTGTTAGTATAATCAAACAAAAACAAATAAATCACCACATACCTTTATACCATGGATTTTCATTTAACCGAAGAACAAGAGAGCATAAGGAAGGCAGTACGCGATTTTGCCGAGCGCGAAATTAAACCCATTGCCCGCGAACTTGATGATGAAGGCCGTTTTTCGCCCGAAATTACGCTAAGCATGGGGCAACTTGGGTTATTCGGCATCAGTGCTCCTGTCGATTATGGCGGACATGGAATGGATACACTTTCCTATATCATTGCTGTTGAGGAGCTTGCCCGTGTTGACGGGTCGCAGGCTGCCACCGTGGCCGCACATAATTCGCTGGGTGTAGGACCCTTGTATTATTACGGAACGGAAAAGCAGAAGCATAAATATATCCCACAGTTGTGCACAGGTGAGGCATTATGGGCTTTCGGACTTACCGAACCCGATGCTGGCAGCGACTCACGCGGTTCGCGTACCCGTGCCTATCTCGATAATGGGGAATGGGTTATTACCGGGTCGAAAATATTTATTACCAACGGAGCATCGGATATTTCGGCAGGTGTAACCGTTCAGGCTGTTACAGGCGAAACGGATGGGAAGAAGGAGTTTACAACCATAATAGTAGAAAAGGATACTCCCGGGTACACGCGGCGGGCCATGCACGGAAAGATGATGTGGCGTGCCAGCGACACCGCCGAATTATTTTTTGACGAATGCCGTGTTCCATACGAAAATACGTTAGGAAAGGTAGGCGATGGGTCACGCATCATGTTAAGTACACTTGACAATGGCAGGCTGTCCATTGCAGCCATGGGTCTGGGTTGTGCACAAGGGGCTTTCGAAATGGCACTCAGCTATGCACAGGAGCGTAAACAGTTTGGACAGCCTATTTCCAGGTTCCAGGCTATTGGTTTCAAATTAGCGGATATGGCTACCAAAATTGAACTCGCCCGAACTTTACTTTATAAAGCCTGCTGGCTAAAAGACAACCATCTGCCTTTTGCAAAGGAAGCAGCCATGTCGAAACTTTATTGCTCCGAAATAGCCAAAGAAGTTACTGATGAAGCTGTTCAGATTCATGGAGGCTATGGCCTGATGAAAGACTACCCCATTGAGCGTTTTTACCGCGACCAGCGCTTGCTGCAAATCGGTGAGGGGACTTCGGAGATACAGAGGCTTGTTATTTCGAGGTATATTGGGTGTTAGGATTGAAGGGATTGTGAATTCCGGAAGATTTTTATAAAATTCACCAGGACCAGCAAGGATATAAATTCTACTTTTCAAAATTGAGAGGGTACAAAAAACTCATCATGGAAAAAGATGAAAGGATTGAGTATAAGATAAAAATACGGGATCGGCTAAAAGCATTTGCCTGCAATATTTTGGAATTATCAGCAGAATTTTCAGATAGTCCAAGATCCCGAGTTTTGAATTATCAACTTACCAAAGCCGGCACTTCCGCTTATGCAAATTACCGGGCAGCATTGAGAGGTCGCTCGAAAGCAGAATTCTTCAGCAAATTGTCTATTTCGGTTGAAGAAGCTGATGAAGCTGAGATGTGGCTCGATTTAATTATTACAACCAAATTGATGGATAACGAGCGTATGAGAATAATGTATTCCGAAAGCCTTGAAATAGTAAAAATGCTCAGCAGTCTTCGTAAAAAGATAGGAAATTAAGGAAAAATTACCCAATCAATCCTTTTCAATCCCATCAATCTCTTCAATCCAGAATGACAAAAACCGATAAAATCATCATCACCGAAACTCCACGCGATGCCATGCAAGGCTGGCCGATGCATATACCCGCTGAAAAGAAGGCGAGATATATTAATGCATTGTTGAAAGTTGGTTTCGAAACGGTGGATTGCGGAAGTTTTGTTTCGGCAAAGGCTGTTCCCCAGATGGCTGATACTTCAGAAGTGCTTCAACTGCTAAATTCAGATAATACAGTCTCAAAGCTTATGGTGATTGCCGGCAATACCCGGGGCGGACTTTCAGCAGCATCCGAACGCAAAGTGAGTACGATAGCCTTTCCTTATTCGGTTTCGGGTACTTTTCTGAAGCGGAATCTTAATACCAGCCCTGAAAAAGCCTTGAAAACCATGGCAGAATTAAAGGAAATCTGCCAAAAATCAGGCAGACAACTGAGGGTTTATGTGGCCATGGCATTTGGCAATCCATATGGTGATGCTTACAATGAGGAACTGGTGATCGCCGGGGTTGAAAAATTATATCATTCAGGAATTGACGACCTTGTTTTTTCGGATATCACCGGCGAAGGGACGCCAGAATCAATCGGGCGGCTGTGTGCTCAATTGGTAAAGACATTTCCCGGTCAGCATCCCGGCATCCACCTTCATACCAAGCCGGGCGACTGGCTTCCAAAGGTGGAAGCAGCATGGAGTGCCGGCATACGCAGATTCGAAAGCGCGTTGGGGGGATATGGCGGATGCCCGATGACGGGCTATGAACTTCTGGCTAATTTAGATACCGTAAATCTGGTGGAATGGTGTACACTGAAACAAGTGGAATGCGGAATTAATGCCGATGCATTGCAGGAAGCCCGGGTACTATGCAGGGAAGTATTTGTTTAAATGCTTTATTTCAAAAGTTTTACCTTTAATCTTTTTTGCAGTTTGACAGCCGGAAAAAACAATAAATACATGAAGCACACTACTTTACTCTTACTACTGCTGCTGGCGACAGTCCTTCCTCAAATGGTTTTTGCACAATCTGCTGAACTATCTCCTTTCGATACTACTCAATATGGGAGGAATGAGCATGCCGGCAGATATGTTACTTTGCGCGGCTTTAACATGTATTACGAAATTTACGGCCATGGTGATCCCCTGCTCATGATACATGGAAATGGAGGGTCAATAAGCAGTTTTATGTACCAGATCCCATATTTTTCGAAAAAATATACGGTGATTGCGGTGGATAGCCGGGCACAGGGTAAATCGGCTGATACCCGCGACACCCTGAGTTTTGAGATGATGGCCGACGATTTCAGTGCCCTGCTGGATGTACTTCATCTCGATTCCTGTTATGTGCTGGGGTGGAGTGATGGTGGAATAAACGGCTTATTGCTGGCCATACGGCATCCGGAAAAAGTAAGAAAGCTGGCTGTAACCGGGGCAAATTTATGGCCCGACAGCACTGCAATAAGAGCTGCGGATGTTTTAGGTGAAATAAGTTATCTCGATGCATTAATGAAGATGCCTCCAACGCCGGAGGTTGTAAATGCAAGGAAACTGGTACGGCTCGATGTATTGCAACCACATATTACGGATGAACAGCTGCAAGAAATTCATTGTCCCGCCCTGATAATCGGTGGTGATCACGATCTCATACTCCCTCAACATACTATGTATATAGCTCAGGCAATACCGGAAGCATATTTATGGATACTGCCCAATTCGAGCCATTCGACGCTGATGGACTATACAGAAGAATTTAATGAAACCGTGGACGATTTTTTTCAATCCCGCCTGAATAGGGAGCACTAAAATTTCTTTTTTACAGAAATATACATATTTGAAAAGCGGTGGATCGTAAAATGTTGTACTTTCAAATTTAAATTTGCTGAAATGAATAAAGTAGTAAAAAATGCTGCCGAAGCCATATCCGGAGTAGAAGACGGAATGACCCTCATGGTTGGGGGATTTGGCCTTTGCGGGATACCCGAAAATGCCATCAGTGCCTTATCTGCCAGCGGTGTAAAAGGCCTGACATGTATTTCGAACAATGCAGGCATAGACAATTTTGGTCTTGGTATATTGTTGCAAAACAAGCAGATACATAAAATGATTTCATCGTATGTAGGTGAAAATTCGGAGTTCGAAAGGCAGCTACTTCATGGTGAACTGGAAGTGGAGCTGATTCCACAGGGTACGCTTGCCGAACGTTGCCGGGCCGGTGGTGCGGGCATTCCGGCATTTTTTGTCCCGGCAGGAGCCGGCACCGAGGTAGCCGAAGGCAAGGAAATCCGTATGTTGAACGGAAAACCGCACCTGCTCGAAACTGCCCTGGAAGCCGATTTTGCCTTTGTGAAAGCATGGAAAGGCGATACGCTGGGAAACCTTGTTTACAGGCAAACAGCAAACAACTTCAATCATCCCATGGCTATGGCCGGAAAAATAACGGTTGCCGAAGTGGAAGAACTTGTTGAGGCCGGTACGCTGGATCCAAATTTTATCCATACACCGGGTATTTTTGTACAGCGAATTTTTCAGGGAAGCAGTTACGAGAAAAGAATTGAGCGAGTTACTACAAGGGAATAATTTGGGATTTGGGATTTCGGATTGCGGAATTTTTCAGGCAATCCGAAATCTGCAATCCACAATCCAAAATCAACAACAATGGCACTTACCAAAGAACAAATTGCTCAGCGCATTGCGCAGGAATTGTGTGACGGATATTACGTAAACCTCGGAATAGGAATACCTACCCTTGTTGCCAATTATATCCCTGAAGGCATGGAAGTAATTCTGCAGTCGGAAAACGGCATTCTCGGTATGGGTCCTTTTCCATATCCCGACGAAGTGGATGCTGACCTTATCAATGCCGGCAAACAAACGGTAACAGTTGTGCAGGGAGCCTCTTATTTTGATTCGTCTATGAGTTTTGCCATGATTCGTGGAGGCCATGTCGACTTAACAGTGTTGGGCGCATTCGAAGTCACCGATCAGGGTGATATTGCCAGCTGGAAAATACCCGGCAAAATGGTGAAAGGAATGGGTGGAGCCATGGATCTGGTAGCATCGGCAAAGAATATTATTGTAGCCATGCAGCACTGCAGCAAAGATGGTGAATCCAAACTTTTGAAGGAGTGCACTCTGCCGCTAACCGGAATAAAATGTGTTAAGCGCATTGTGTCGGACCTGGCAGTGATTGATGTTACCGAAAACGGTTTCAAACTGATTGAGCGGGCACCGGGAGTTTCAGTTGAAGACATCCGCAATGCTACCCAGGGCCGGCTAATAGTTGAAGGAAATATTCCAGAAATGAAGTTTTGAAGCAGTAATTGCAGGAACCTTAAACCTATGGAGTAAGCTAATTTCCAGTTGCTATACGCATAAGGTATAATACCTATTTTACCGGATACTGTTTATAATCCGGATCCATATCAGGAGTCCGCAGGCCTGCCACTTCATTGGCCATAAGGATAAAAACATTCCAGCATAAACCGCGTGTTGAAGGCCACCAGCTATTGGTTGTGGTCCATTTGGTTGGAATAAATTCTTTGCTGAACGGCCAGTTGGGATTCAGGTAAATTTCGGCCCACACCCGGTTTTCCATCAGGGTTTCGGCTTTAGTCCAGCCATGTTTTAAGCCTACCACATAGGCACAATATTCAGCCCTGAACCAGCTGCCGCCATTGTAATAAAACCCATCGCTTTTACCGTTGCTGTAATTTTCTTCTCCAAATTTTTCGAAAGGCTGGTAATCGCCGCTGAGGTATGCATACCCGGGAGCTTCCTTTATCAACCGAACACAAATGGGTGCGGTGGTGCCATACTCAGGGTGAGGAGAGTCAGCTACTTTATTCAGAACGGGTATCTGGCTGAGATGATTTTTCACCATTTCGTCCGTTAGAATAGGTCGGTTAAACAACCATAACGAAAAGAACTCAGGCTCAAGGTCGGTGAGCGTGATGATGTCGGGGAAATTGCGATCGAAAAGCATATGTTTCCGCCCGTTGTCATAAAAATTCCGGTATTCATTTTCAGCCTTGCTGATATATTCTTCCGAAATATCGAATCCCAATTCCTTAATTGTGCGCAGCGCAATGGCAAGCATACCCTGGTTCACTCCCAGACGGTCTGTTTTAGGATTAAAATCAACGATATCAACCTGGCTCAGCGAAAAGTGAGCATTGCATTTTCCATCACGATCCGAATCGAATTCATTCAAGACATAATCGACAGCTTTCTTTATTTTTTCCTGCTGTGGGCTGACTCCAAACCTGCGTTTGTTCATCATTGCCCAGATCAGCCATTCGATGGTGGCTTCATTGTCCTTAGCCTCAACCGATCCCATAAAGGGGGTTATTATGGTGCCTATACCGCCTTCGGGTGTTTGTGTCCGACCCCATTGTTCCCAAATGGAGAGATTAAGCTCTTTATTGTAAGATGCGATAGTGGCAAAAAAAGAATCGCGGTTGTACATATCGGGAGCATAATTCATATTGGGGACATTAAAAGGAGTAAAATCCTTTGTATCCGTGATCCAGGTCAGCATATTGAAATTGGCATACAACATTTTTTCGATCAGCGATCCTTTAAAGCCTTTACCTTCGGCCAGGCGGGACTGTGCAGAGATCATAAATTGCTGATGCGATTTCCAGGGTTCGACAAAAACATAGGTTGTTTTCACTGTCTTTTCACCCAGGGGAAGCAGGTTATAGGGTTCCGTCAGTGGATTGTGTTCTGCAAATTGAAGATCTTTAATCTGCAGCCTGCATTCTTTACCCGATTGTGAGCCGATGAACATAGAAACGCTGTCGTTGCCTATATACGGAACCAGGATACTGCCTTTGAAGAGTGTCCATTCCTTATCGGTTGCCGGGAAATTGTCGATGTATTTTACGCCATCCTCCAGTTCAATGGTTTTCATGCCTTTGTTTACCCTGAAAAGCTTTAGTGCCACGCCTGTATTCCCTTTACACCAGAATGAGATAGTATAATGTTTCTGGTCCTTCATGGGAGTAATAAATTCAATGCCGGCACGCCCGCCGGGGTGGCCTGTAATTGTGATAAGACCTTTCACTTTTTCAACTTCCGCATTGCCCTCCTTCCGGTATGAATCTGTTGTTGTTAATACGGTTTGTGTGCCTGCATCGAGGTTATACATTTCGCCGAAAGTCTGACTGATGTACTGGTTATTCCCGGCCTGTTCATCCGGTGTGGCCACTGAAAATAAATTTGGGTCAGGCAACCTGCGCATGCCTACAAATCCGCCTCCACGGCCACTGAATCTGCGGCGGGTATTGCGCGTATACTGGTTTTTATAACCGGCATCGGTCAGAAAACCTACAACATTATTTTCGGGAGTTAAAAATCCAACAGCCGGAAACATTTCATGAACAAATCCGCCCGGGAAATTATCATATTCAAAGCTTACGTAACGCAGTGGCTTGCTGGCAGGCCTGGATGTTTGCCGTAAAATATAATACATGCCCGGCATTGAAGGCTGGTAAAGCTCCACCGTCTTTTTTACCATACCGGCATTGATTATCTCATAGCATACTGTTACGGACAACCGGGCATCAAATTCAGGAATATAAGAAGTCCGTTTTAAAGTTATACTCTTTTCACCGGCAGTCCATTCCTGGCCGGTCCAGTGAGAGAATTCAGCTACAGTGCTTAAATCAAGATTATAGAGCTGAATGGAAAATTCTTCGGTATTGGTGACAAGGAGTTTGCCGTCTGAATAAATATCAACATGAAAGCCGCTGGTATCAGTCCCTGCAACTTTAAGTGATAACTGTTGTGCTGAGGCAGTCGAAACAGAGAACACTGCAATCAGAAAAAGTAAAAACGAATTCGAAAATGTCATCCGATAGAGTATTATCAAAAATTTTAGCCAGGTTATCCTGTTTTCATTCTTCACTATTGATATTTTCTAAAGTATCATAATTTTCCGCGTGATAATCCGACCGTCATCCAGAACAATCCGTATCATATGTAAGCCTGCAGAAGCAGGAGGAATTTTGATTGAAATACGAGAATTTTGTATGTGAACCTGGTAATCTTCAATTTTCTTTCCGTTGGAAGCGAAAAGGGAGATATTTTCGGAGTGGGGAGCGCCGTTGAATTCGATATAAATAATATCATTGGCAGGATTAGGATAAACACTTGCAACTAAGGCATCATCCTCTACGCCGGCAGGGGTGGCCCATTGATTTTTTAGTTGTTCGACCTGTCGGAGAGGGATTTCCTTATCCCATATTTTAACTTCATCCACATTTCCCCGGAGTGAATATAGTGTTTCCACATTGTCCATGCGGCCGATGGTCAATGGTTTTGTTGAGGGTTGGATGGCCCCCGTAAAAGCTTTAAAGGTATCGAGAGTCCCATCCACATAAAGTTCCATTGAATATCCCGTGTAGAGGGCGGTTACATGGTAATAGCGGTTCAGTTCAATAGGTGATGAACCATCGAGGTCGGAAACGCCGGTGCTTGTTTTCACGGTCCACCGAAGCTTCCCTTCGGGTATAATCGAAAGTTTATAGCGTTGCTGCCATGATCCGTGGGAAATAACAAATCTCTCTGACCCCAGTTGTTCGCACTTTACCCAGCAGCTGAGGCTTACGGCTTCTGTAAAGTTGAGGTCAGCATGATTTTCGGTAAAGATTATATTTTGTCCGGCAATAAACCTATAGGCTAACGAAGGCATACCGCGGGGATCTTCTATTTTGACAGCCCCGGTTACTGTGGCATGAAAACGGTCGGCTGCAGCATTTTTATTATCGGCATCAAAGGGATACCAGATGAGAGGAGTTTGAACAGCAATGCTTGTATCTTTAACTAAAACCGGAATGGATACCGAGGTGGTGAGCATATCCTGATTTGTTACAAGCACTGTGACGGTCCCCATGCCATGTGATGTTGGAGCCTGCCAGCTAACCGGATTACCTGTCGCCAGAGGTAACGTTCCGGATGAAACACTCCAGGCATACGTCAGGATTTCACCGGGAGCAGGGGTAACCAGGGCGGTAAAAGTATTAAGGTCACCGGCAACAGTGAATTTTGATGCGGATTGTATTCCGTTAACCACTGGCGGTGTGGCAATATGAGCCACTATCTGAATGTGAATGGTATCTTCTGCCACCTGGCCATTGGAACTTATCCTGCACCTGAGCACAGCCTGGGGTGAGGGTGTTGCCGGGGCGGTGAGCTGAACCTGCGACTGGTTTAGACCTGTGATAAGGACATCATCGAGGAACCACTCAAATTGAACCTGGGAACCTGAAGGAATATTACCCGGTTCGCAAAATGCTGTGTAGGCTGAATTTACAATTACCGGGTTATGATCGGTTGAGAGAGATTTTATGCGGAGGTTTTCAGAAAAGTCGTATTGATAATGGTAGTCGAGGATGGCATTGCCTGAATAAAGCTTTCCATTATGCGCTGCAGGAACCTGTCCGGATAAGTAGAGCCGGATCAGCCGAACTTCACCGGCAGGGATAGTTATCAGGGTGGAACCTGACGCTGCTGCTGACAATATTGTTTCGGTAATGGCGTCGTATACCCCGTATGTGCCAGCCGGGAGATCCAGGTTAACCTGTTTGCTGCCTGAAGTAGGGTTATAATAAAGGTACGCAGGTAGTTCGGTGTCGCCGTAGAAATCAGTTTTATTGAGATCGATCTGAAGGATGCCGGGAACGTTGGTTGCCTGAGTAACTGCGGCAAGGTAACCTACTCCCGAACCGCTGTATAGCGACAGGTTTGTGGCGGCCCATCCTCCACCAATGGCATCGCCGGTGGCAAAGGGTGTTTTTCCCAGCCAGAGTTGTTTCATCGATTCATGGGGAATACAGGCAGTCGGATCGTTTGCTGAAGCCCAGGCATAGGAATCCTGCTGCGACTGAGGAAGGGCATTCCAGTAAAAGAGC
>CAIJPI010000086.1 GCA_903822525.1 uncultured Bacteroidales bacterium
GGTACCATCGGTACAGGCGCTTAACCCCTGGCGAGTCAGTTCGCCAAAATCACTGGTTACAGGATAATCTTTATCCAGGTTATTGCCATTATATTGTACAGAACTCAGGAAAGTATTTATCCAACCACTACCATTGGTAACAGGACCAGCTACTAATGAAAATGCTTGAGCAAGATCTGTATTCCCAGTAGTATTATAAATAACACCGGAAGGATAGCGGCAACGCTGAGCAGAGGTACCAACCAGTGATAATTTATTAGTAAATGTATTGCCCATATCGGTTGACCATGATGTAACAATATCATTTCCTGTTCCGAGTGGAGCGGGTAGGCCTGCAACAGTTGTAGGATTGCCACGGAATGTACCCATGATGGCATTTAATTCTTTATTGTAAGCAACACCTTGTTGTTCCTGAACTAATAAAGTAAAAGCATTAACTGAAGTTCCCATAAAAACCTTCTTTACGTCCATATTTGCACCTTTATAAGTGTGAGGAACATAAGCAGGCTGGCTTACAGTGCTGGTTTGAGCTGGCTCAACTCTGTTTGATTCGATGATTAATTGTGCTTTTCTATTCACCGGGGTGAATTTGGCTGCATTCTGTGCATAGACCGAAAAGCCTATAATCAGTGCAAAAATAAAGAGTAATGGTGTCTTCATTGTTTTTCTAGTTTAGTTGAACATTATTGATTATGGTTATTTAAATAATACGTTCGAACAGTAGCTCTGGCATTTATTTGATTGCAAATATAATATTTTAACAAACAAAAAGGGATAAATACGTGCAATTAATAAAAAATCACTCCTTGCCGATAATTTTTTCGCGTGTATTAACTGGGATTATGGTTGACCTTCCGGTTTCGGGTGCTTGTACAAAGTACTTTCGGTATGTGAGATGTCTTTTCGAAAAAGTGCCGCCAACAGCCTCATGAAGCATCCTCATTTTAGGATTAAAATCGCCAACCCATGATAATTCTACTTCTGTATACTGAGGATTCTTTTTCATAACACTATCCATATGCCAGAAAAGTGCAGATTCAATTCCTGATTTCTGGTAGTGCGGTTTTACGCCCATGATGGTAATACGTGCACGGGTAAAAATGCGCTTCTTTCCTAAAATTCCAACTTTCAGCTTCCCCCATATGTTTATTTTGCCATTAAAATGCCTCAGCATCTGGTTTATATCCGGAAGCATAACTTCAAAGGCAATTGGCTCGCCTTCGTGATAGGCAAACCAAATAAATTCGGGAATCATAAACGATTTCAGATCGGCCAGCACCCGGCGGATAGCTTCGGGCTCGGATGGTGTAAAGTTTTCATGAAACTGCCAGGCATCGTTGTATATTTCTACAAAATCGGAAACAAATTTTTCCGAATCATTGTACGAAAAATGCCTGAAACTGTATTCCGGTTTCTGCCTGACCCAGTCAGCGATCCTCCAGAAACGCTCCGGGAAAGGCTTTTTTAAATCAAGCAAATTGGTAACCTGTTCAAAATAAAGAGTGAAACCATATTTTTCAAAAAAATCCTGGTAATAGGGTGGATTGTAGTTCATCCCAAACGACTGCGGAATGAATCCGTCAACCAGCAAGCCCCAGAAATTATCATTTTCACCAAAATTAATCGGCCCATCCATGGCTTGCATGCCACGCTCCATCAACCAGGAACGACATACTTCAAATAGCTTTTCAGCTGCTTTATAATCATTTACACACTCAAAAAAGCCCATACCACCGGTTGGAACCTGGAATGTATAAGCTTTCTTGTTATTGATAAAAGCTGCAACCCTGCCTGCAATATTACCGGATTCATCCAGCAGTATCCAGCGGGTAGCTTCACCATGGCTGAAAAAAATATTTTTCGACGGAGTGAAAATACCTTCAATCATATCATCAGGCGGACATACAAAGTTTTTATCATTTTTGTATATCATCCGCATTACATCGTGAAAAAGATTACGGCTACGTTTATCGTCAACACTGATTAGTCGATATTCCATGAGGTGAAGAAAACTAAATTTCAGCAAAGATAACGAAAAGTCTTTTGATGAATATTTACAAAGTTTTATGTTTTCGGGCGGAATCAATTAGTTCAAAATCAGGAAATGCATTTGTTTGTTTCTGATCCGTTACCCTGAACAGAGTGATTGAGGCTGATATCTGTCACCATCTTCTAATCGCATATCTCATTCCTGTTCACTATTCACTATTCACTGTTCACTATTCACTGTTCACTATTCACTGTTCACTTTTCACTTTCCTGTATCCTTCAATTCACTTTTAATAGTACCTTTGCAGGTTACAAAAAGCACCATTTGTGAAAAAACTATATCTGCTGATACTACGATCCTATGCTGGACCAGCATTAGCCACATTTTTTATTGTGGTTTTCGTATTACTTATGCAGTTTCTGTGGCGCTATGTGGATGAACTTGTTGGCAAAGGACTGGAATGGAATATCATACTCCAACTTATGTTTTATGCCTCATTTACTTTTGTACCCATGGCTTTGCCTATTTCCATTTTGCTGGCGTCGCTGATGACATTCGGCAACCTGGGTGAGCGGTACGAACTTGTTGCCATGAAAGCAGCCGGCATCTCCCTGCGGAAAATCATGATGCCCCTGGGATTATTTTCGTTGTTGATTAGTGTGGGTGCCTATTATTATTCGAACATTATTTTTCCATACGCAAATCTTAAATTCAGATCTACCCTTTACGATGTGCGGCAAAAAAAACTGGCACTCAACATCCGTGATGGCATTTTTTATTCGGGACTCGAGGGCTTTGTTATCAAAATCGGCAAGAAAGAAGCTGATGGAACTACCATCCGTAAGGTTATGATTTATGATCATTCGCAGATTCAAGGTAATAACAAACTGGTGATGGCCGATTCGGGACGCATGGAGCAAACGGCTGACGGAAATTACCTGATGCTTACCTTATATAACGGTACAAATTATGAGGAAAGCGGTAGCCGGATGGATGCCCAGAAAATTCCCTTCCAGCGAACCAGTTTTACAAGTGAGGTTATAAAATTTGATCTTTCGCAGTTTAAGATGACGCGTTCCGATGATGATTTTTTTAAGAATGCTTATTATATGCTTAATGTACAGCAACTTGGCTATGCATCCGACTCGCTTGGAAAAGAGGTTGGTCAGCGGGTTGGCGAACTGCGTCATTCGCTGATGGGTTACTATTCGAATTATACCAAAATCAAGCTGAATGATAGTATTTATAAGGCCTTGCCTTTGGCGAAGGAAGAAGTAAAATTCGAAAACCGGCCTGTTGCCGAAAGAAAAAATATTGCTTCCTATGCTCTGGGAATGGCCCGAAATGCCAAAGGATCGTTTGAATACAACCGGCAAATGATTAAAGAGAAAGTTGAGCTGAAAGCCCGTTACGATATTGAATGGCACCGGAAATTCACACTTTCGTTTGCTTGTTTTGCACTGTTTCTCATCGGCGCTCCTTTGGGTGCCATCATACGCAAAGGCGGGCTGGGTATGCCTCTGGTAATTTCTGTACTTCTTTTTGTAGCCTATCATGTCATTTCTTTTACCGGAGAAAAATCAGTTCGTTCAGCCGTTACCGATCCCTGGAAAGGGATGTGGATGTCGACAATGATTTTTCTGCCTATCGGAATATTCCTGGCCTATAAGGCGGCAAACGATTCAACCATTATGGATGCCGAAAGCTATAAGCATATCCTTAAAAATCTGATTAACAAAATAAAGAAGAAAAAAAAATCGAGTGATGAAGATATTAATGCTGTGCAATAAATCGCCATGGCCAAAGCGTGAAGGCGGCCCTATTGCAATGCATGCCATGATAAGCGGCTTGCTTCAGGCGGGACACAACGTGAAGGTGCTTGCTGCCAACACGAATAAATATACTGTTGACCCCGAAACCATTCCTTGTGATTTTAAGGAACGGACACAGATTGAGTTTGTAAATATCGATCTTTCCCTAAGTTTTTCGGGTGCGTTGTATAACTTCCTGGCAGGCAAATCGTACCACATAACCCGTTTCCATACCAGGGCGTTTGCGCAGAAAATAACGGAAGTTCTCCAAAAAGAGACTTATGACATTATTCAGCTCGAAACGCTGCAAATGGCTACTTATCTTGATATTATCAGGAAATATTCCAAAGCTCCCGTTATACTCAGGGCTCATAATATTGAACACAAAATCTGGCAGAGGATTGCCGATAACTGCTCAAATCCTTTTAAAAGAATATATCTCACTCACTTATACAGGGCGTTGAAACGTTTTGAGATCGGCATACTGAATAAGATGGATGGTATCGTTGCTATCACACCTGTCGACGCACGGAATTTTGATCGGCTTTCACACAGCACCAATATTATATCCATTCCTTTTGGCATCAACCTTGAAACCCTATCAGAAGACCCCATTCAACCTGAGGAGGCATCCCTGTTCCATATAGGCACTATGAACTGGTTCCCAAATGAGGAAAGTATTAAATGGCTTATCACCGAGGTGTGGCCAATGGTACTGAAGCGACTTCCGGATATTGAACTTCACCTTGCCGGACGCTATATGCCCGACTGGTTGTTGAAACTTTCCGCCCCTCAGGTTACCGTTGAGGGTGAAGTCCCGGATGTGTGGGAATATATGCAACGATTTTCAATCATGGTTGTTCCTTTGTTCTCAGGCAGCGGAATCCGCATTAAAATTGTTGAAGCGATGGCTGCAGGCAAAGCTATCATCACTACCGCCATTGGAGCTGAAGGCATTAACTATGAAAACGGGCAACACCTGGTCATCGCAAAAGATGCACGATCTTTTACGGAAGCTATCGTAAAACTGTGTAATGACAAGGCGCTGCGCGATTCACTAGGAAAAAATGCCCGTATGTTGATTGCCAAGGAGCATGACAACAATAAACTGATGCAGAAATTAACAGACTTTTATACCGAACTGCTGCAAAAAAAATAAAATCTGCTTATAGCGTACTTTCATTATGATTAATTACACATAACAAAAGTGGAGCGCTAATAATAGTACTATCTATACTAATTTCTAATGGTCCCTAACCCAAAACCTAACCCCTCAACCTAAAGATAATTCACCCTGTCTTTTACGGGTTCCCTCCACTGCATATGAAAATATTTGTTCTGCTTTCGCGTGTTCCTTACCCTATCGAAAAAGGCGATAAGCTAAGGGCATTCCATCAGATCCGCTGTCTGGCCAAGCAAAACGAAGTTGTTCTTTGTGCACTAAGCGACTCTCCTGTTCATCCTGATGCAATGAAAGTGTTGAATGAGTTCTGCACCGAAATCCATATTATACGTATTCGCAAAACCGGTATGGTATGGAATGTGGCAAAGGCATTTATTACCGGCAAGCCGCTACAGGTTGGATATTTCTACCGATGCAGCGTGCAGAAAAAAATAAATGCTTTAATCGGACATCATCAACCTGATCATATTTACTGCCAGCTTACCCGGGTGTCGGAGTATGTAAAAGACAATCCCTGCAGCAAAACCCTTGATTATCAGGATATTTTTTCAATTGGTGCCAAAAGACGTGCTGAAACATCATCTCCTTTTATGAGGAAGCTTTTCATGATGGAATACCGCAGGCTGCAGAAATATGAGTACGATATATTTGAGAAATTTGATCATAAAACTATCATTTCATTCCCTGACCGCGACCTCTTACCTCATCCGCTTCGAAACGAAGTTGCAGTGATTCCTAACGGTGTTGATCACGAATATTTCAGCCCCTTCCATGAAAAAAAAATACATGATATCGTATTTACCGGCAATATGGGATATCCGCCCAACATTGATGCAGCCCGTTTTATTGCCGGCGAAATATTCCCTTTGGTGCTAAAACGGTTTCCCGCAGCAAAACTCCTACTTGCAGGGGCGAGTCCGCATGCCAGGGTATTGACGTTACAATCATCCAACGTCACAGTTACAGGATGGATGCCTGATATCCGTAGCAGTTATGCCACATCCCGTATTTTCATAGCGCCAATGCGTATAGGCACAGGGCTTCAGAATAAATTGCTTGAAGCTATGGCTATGGAACTTCCTTGTATCACATCTGTGCTCGCCAACCAGGCACTTGGCGCTGAACCTGAAACGGAAATACTCATTGGGACCACTGCCGAAGACTATGCCAGTCATATTATCAGGTTATTACAAAACGAAGCTGATGCCCTTACCCTTGCACAAAATGGACATGCTTTCGTCAGAAAAATATTCAGCTGGGAGAATTCCACTTTATTACTTGAAAAACTCTTCCGTCCGGCATAAACTGATAGCTAATTCAATACGTTCATAAAACCCTTTCATTCTGCCATCACTCTGAACTTTTGATTTTTTTAACCA
Source organism: uncultured Bacteroidales bacterium (assembly GCA_903822525.1). Classification (GTDB taxonomy): domain Bacteria; phylum Bacteroidota; class Bacteroidia; order Bacteroidales; family UBA4417; genus UBA4417. The sequence goes on from CAIJPI010000086.1 coordinate 6,364, forward strand.
CTGAGGCACTAAGAACACTGAGAAACACTGAGAAACCGTTGAACCTTTTATTTTTTTTTTACCACTGAGGCACTGCGAACACAAAGAGACACTGAGAGGGAGCGAGGGAGTGAGGGAGAGAGTGGGCGACTGTAGACTGCACGATTTTGATCCCTAAATCCTAACCCCTAAACCCTTGAACCTTTGACCCCTTGAACCCTTGAACCTTTGAACCTTTGAACCTTTGAACCCTTGAACCCTTGAACCCTTGAACCTTTGAACCTTTGAACCCTTGAACCTTTGAC
>CAIJPI010000087.1 GCA_903822525.1 uncultured Bacteroidales bacterium
ATTAATTAAAAAAAAGAAAATTTATGAAAAGAAAAATTTTTACTTTATTACTATGCGGTTTTATTGGCACCGTGGTAATGGCTCAGGAAGTCAGGACCGGCGGGATTAAAAAGACTGATGTTGCACCAGAAGTTGATGGTGTAATTGATGATGTATGGGCAACAGCCAATACCTACTCTGTTGATCAGCCTTTTCAAAAAGAAACCCCAACCTTGGGCGAAGCGGGTACTACAACCTGGAAGGCATTGTGGACCGATGATGGTGTTTTTATTCTTGTTACCGTGACTGATGATGACTTTTATCCTGGATACAAGAACAATGATGCCGGAACAGACTGGAAATATGACAAGCCAGAAATTTATTTCGATGTCAATTCAGAAAAGAAAGATGGCATTGGTGGTGGCGGTGGAAAGGGACATTATCAGTTTGCTCCTGGCTTTGGTGATGGCTCTAAAAATGATGGAACTCCAACAACCGGTACTGATGGAGTTAAATATGCTTTCAAAGTAACAGAACCTAACTATGTCGGTGAATATTTTATTCCGTTTTCCAAGCTTTTGGATAAAGACGGAAATGATATTGATGTGTTTTCTCCAATAGGTTTTGATGTAAGTGTTATTGACGGAGATTCAAATGCCCCCGGAGTTCGTCAAAGGGCGGTTTGGTCTAATATTGGAGCTATTAATGAATCCTACGGTAACATGGATGATTGTGCCCTCGTAACTCTGGATCCGTTTCCGCTTGAAGGGAATGTGGTTAAAAAAGCTGCAACAGCGCCTATCGTTGATGGTGTTGTCGATGCCATATGGTCTACTTCCAATGTTTTTAACATTGATAAGCCCTTTCAAAATAACAAACCAACTTTGGGTGAATCAGGCACTACTACCTGGAAAGCCTTATGGAACGAAGATGGTGTATATATCATTGTGCAGGTGAATGATGATGAGTTTTACGCCGGCTACATGAATAACGATGGTTCCGACTGGAAGTATGACAAGCCTGAACTCTATTTCGATGTCAATGCAATCAAGCAAGATGGTGTCGGAACTGGCAGTGGAAAGGGCCATTATCAGGTTAGTCCTGGTTTTGGTGATGGTTCTAAAAATGATGGCACATCTTCAACTGGTTCTGATGGAGTTAGCTATGCTTTCAAAGTTACTGATCCTACTTACGTTGGTGAATATTTTATTCCATGGTCGAAGTTTGTGGATAAAGACGGAGTTGATTTTGACAAGTCAACCCCAATGGGTTTTGATGTAACCGTAATTGATGGCGAAAAAGGAACTGCACCTGCAATATTTAACAGGGCGGTTTGGTCTAATATTGGAGCTATTAATGAATCCTACGGCAACATGGATGATTGTGAAACCATCGTTTTCGAAGGAACTCAGAATTCTGTTTTAGTTGATGCAGTTACAGTTTCCGGCGGAACAATTACTACCGATAACGGCACTTTACAATTGACTTATTCCCTGTTACCCGCCAATGCTACAAATAAGAAAGTTAAATGGTCGGTAGTAAACGGAACAGGTCAGGCAAAAATTACTGCTGATGGTCTGCTCACCGGTTTAACGAATGGTACTGTTACAGTTAGCGTTGCAGCTAAAGATGGTGGCTATTCAGTGGGCACGGCTATAGTAACAATCAGTGGCCAGAAAATTACACAGGATGATATCTGGAATAGTTTTAACCTGATTACAAACTTCAATTTCACTGAAGATGAAAACGGACTAAAGAACTGGAACGGATGGAAAGATTACGGTGGTATGGCAGCAGGTGCAACAGATCCTGTTGTTGAAGATGGTGTTTGTGTTATGCAATCAGCCATTGCTAATGAAGGAACCTGGTGGCATTATCAGCATAATCAGGAACCAATGACTATGCCTGAAGCTTTTGTTCCTTATACCATGAAATTTAAAATGTGGGCTTCACAACCTGATCAGCCTGCTTTTGTAGTCTTTGAAGATACAGCGAATGATACACAAAAACTTGGTGCATCTCCTGACCCTGAAGCTCAGAATGGCAGAACTGAATGGAGAATGAATATATCAGATAAACCAACCTGGTACACACTCCATGTTACTTTTGATAAGTTGGTGTCTAATACCGTAGTAAAAGCAGCATTTATGTTATCGCTTTCGAATGCCACTTTCTATCTTGACAGTGTACTGGTAGTTAAAGATGCCGATTTACTTCTTTCTACGAAAGAATTAGTAGCTAATACCATAAAGGTTTATCCTAACCCGGTTCAAACCGAATTGACCGTAACCACGATTTCTGTAGTCAATTCTAAAGTTTCTGTTTACAATGCAGTAGGACAGAAACTGATTGAAAAGATTGCAAATGGAACTCAGGTTAAATTTGATGTAGCCAACTTACGTAAAGGCATGTACTTTATAAGATTTAGCGATGGAAGCAGTCAGAAATTTATAAAACAGTAAGTTTATTTTTAGTTTTTAATTATTAATTAATTTTAGCGACTTAAGCTTCTAATTATAAATTAATTATAAAATTAAAGAGGGTGTCTCAAAAGGCATCCTCTTTTTTTAGTACTACTGATGGTGTGGCGAATCAGATTTGCTTAGGAAAGAAGGCACAATTTAGTTGAGCAGTTTCCCGGAGAATTATCGACTTTCTATCAACCCTTTTTGTTCCTTGTCAGAGGTTTTGGGAACAAGCAATTCGTTGCAACTTCTTAGTTGCAGTAATGATTTCAGCTTTTGCCAATTAACTTATATCCCGATTGGCCTGGCAGCGTGAACAATCCTGCTAAAAGAAACTCTAAAATGCATTTTACATTTCAAAGATCAATGTTGTTTGCATTCGATTAAATCTAAAACTTCAAGCCGATCATTTCATCATCACTTTCCGGAAATATTCTCCATTACTTGTTTGTAATCTGAGTACGAAAAGCCCCTTATTTTCAGGCAACAAGTTAATCTCCTGATTATTCCTGATTATCTTTCCGGAATAAACCAACTTTCCATCCATGTTGTAAATAGAAACATTTCCCTTTCCGCCTGATTTCAAATTAATGATTCCATTTACGGCGGGATTGGGATAAACGCTGAATTGCTCGTCGTTAATCAAGTTAGAACCAGCTGAAGTTTTATCCGAAATGTTGATCACAAATTTTCCCTGAATGTCAGAACCATCATTGGTTGTAGCGGTTACTGTAACTGCGCCATTAATTTTTGCCGTTAATAATCCATCCTTGCTGACTGATGCCAGGTTTGAATTTGAAATAGTCCAGGTTACCGATTTATCGATGGCATTGGCTGGTAAAACTGATGCTGACATTTTCAAAGTACCTCCAATGGATTGAATAGTCTTTATTCCACCTTCGCTGTTAACAGTAACACCAGTGGCCTTAATATATTGAGCTGAAGCTTTTGGAACACCTGAAACATCAATAACAACAACCGAATTAATCGAATTTATAGGGTATGCCGGCAATGCAATTCGAATATATCCAACACTATCTTTATAGCTCAATAATGTGTTTGGGTCATTCAATAAGTAAACTTTGTTGATTGTATTTGACAGCGAAGGTATTTTCAATTGCTTGGTTGCCGGCCACAAAAAGACATGAGTGTAAAGTTTGCCATCTTTCTTGGTGTAATATCCCCAGCTTGGTTCTGTAGAGAAAGGGCTTCTGGTCGTGCCATAAATACTTTCGCTGTATTTATTCATCCAGTCGCCAAATGCTTTCAAAATGGTTACAGTTTGAGATGTGATCGTCCCATCACCCCGAGGTCCAATATTCAAGAGGTAGTTTCCATCTCTTGATACTACCTGAACCAATTGCTGTATAAGGGTTGCAGGAGTTTTATAACTATTATCACCGGCGTTGTATCCCCACGAATTGTTCATGGTTTGGCAGGTTTCCCATGGACGGCTTTCGGGAGTTGCTGGTACTTTTTGCTCAGGGCATTCCCAATCGCCCAATCCGGCTCCTCTAAAAACCCGTTCGTTCACCAATAGATTTGGATCAAGACTTACCAGGTATTTGTATAAATCAATCCCATCAGCCTTAGTCCACCATGAAGTCAATGTCGGTGAACCGGTATTCCCAGTCCAATCGCCATCGAACCACATGACTGCCGGATGGTATTTGTCGATCAGCTCTTTCAACTGGGCCTTCATATCAGTAATATAAGCAGTTCTGGCTTCAAAGCTTTTCATGGACGTAAAATTAAAGTTGGACTGCGAAGAGTGACTCCAATCCAAAATAGAATAATACAAACAGAACTTAACACCAGCGGCATCGCACGAATCCTTCAGTTCCTTTAGAAGATCCCGGGTTTTAAAAGCGGTAATACCAGGCAAGTCGAAAGCTTTTGTTCCGGAAGCATCTTTAAAGCTCTCTACCTTGGTATCCCACATGCAAAATCCCTCATGATGCTTGGCTGTGATGACCAAGTATTTCATACCGGCCTTTTTTGCAGAACGCGTGATAGTTCCAGCATTAAAAGAAATCGGATTAAATTTAGCCGACACCTGTGTCTGGTAATTGGTTTTTGTCCAGTTTTCGTTGGCAAATGCCCATTCACTATGTCCCAACTGTGAATACGAACCAAAATGAACGAACATCCCAAATCGAGCTTCATACCACCAATTCATTTTGGAGGGAATGGTGTATTGGGCTGTGGCATTTTGTACTGAAAACAGGACAGTAACAAGCAATATTTCAAATAGAAAGGTTAATTCTACTTTAACACATTTAAGTTTTTGAATACGAGTAGTTTATGTCTCGTTGTCTGATTCGGTGCCGTTTAAACATTTTGTTCATTAATTGTTCTTCTGTCATTTCCTTGTAAAGTTTAAACACAAAAAACTCCTTTATATCTCTTGCTGAAAGGAGTGGTAAATCATCAAAACAAAGCAGCTTTTCTTTCAAAATAAACGAAGACACCAAAAAATTCAATGCTACCTGATGTTGCCATGCCAGCCACTTTCGGGTCTGAAACTGGTCTAACCCCAGTATTTGCTTGGATTCTTTAATGCAATGTTCGACAAAGAACCGTTGGGCTTGCATATATGCCAATGCTTTGTGTGTGTATTGTTCCAAATTGGCATTGGTGAACGAATATTTTATTTCAACGGTATTTTTGTCTGACATTGTCTTGCGTATGACCAGCATCCTGGGTTCGACCAGATCCAAATTTTTATCCCAGATATATACCCGTACAAAGTGATATTCTCCTGTGAGCTTACCTTTGGTTGTATTGCGTACCTCGATCTTTTTCCAGTCACTGGGCTGAAGGCTTTCCATGTATTGGGATACGGTTATGTCTGGTGTTGTCGCTTTGAGCTTTTTGGGCCTTGGCCCTTTTGTTCCCTTACGTTCTGGAATGAACAACTCCGGCTGATTGGTAAATATTTTTTGGTCAGAATGAATGTCCAGCATATAGATGTAGCCCATCTGTTCTATGGCCCTGGCAAGGTTGGCATCGTTACCGTAATAACCATCTCCTCCAATGTAGTCAAAAGAAATCCCATTCTCGACTTGTTGCCGGATGATATCAAGTGCCAATTCCAATTTTGTCTTGAATACCCTGTTTTCAGTGGGGATTCCAGCCTCCTTGCAACGAACCGGATCATTGCACCAGTCTAACGGCAAGTATAGCCTGGCATCTACCATAGAAGCAAAGTCTCCATTGCTCAGGCAAGCAAACACGGCTACCTGTGAGTTGGATATTTTGCCTACGTTACCACAATACTGCCATCCAACACCAACACTTTTGTCGCCTTTCTTGACCCAGCCGCTTTCGTCAATGATCAGACCTGTTAGCTTCCTTTTTGGAAGAGTTGTACTGACTTCTCTGGAAACCTGATCAATGACCGAGCGTGCATTCCAATTGGATTCGGTAATGAAGTGTTGCATCTGATGGTAATCAGCATCAAGGTCTTCACTAATACGTTCGATGTTTCGCAATTCGCTTTGCACTATTCCTTTGGTGTAATGTTCTGCTTTGTCAAAAAATTTCTTTGTTCGATTGCAAAATACATGCTTATATTCAATAAGATGATCACTTAGCCTCTGTGTCGCAGAAGCCAGTGTTTTTCCATATAAGTTGCATTTTTCAGGTTGTGTTAAACATTGCTCGGAACGATTGGTCTGTTTTTCGATGACAATGCTAAAATACTATTTTTAATTCACTTATGCAAATATAATCTAATGATATTCAGTGTTTTATATGATTATTTTCAATCTGTTAAAGTAGAATTAA
>CAIJPI010000088.1 GCA_903822525.1 uncultured Bacteroidales bacterium
AAGCCGAATATCACTGGCATCATTCTCTATTCGGGAAATATAAGTCTTTGTAGTGCCGCACTTTTCAGCTAACTGCGCTTGAGTCATAGGTTATACAATCAATTATTCTTGATATTCTAATACTGATTCGGGTGTTTTATAACCCAAAGATAAGTGAAGTCGTTTTCATTAAATTTCCGGACGATTACGACGGAAATTTCCTTCCCTATTCTCACTCTTCAGCATCAGGCACTGCAGAAATGGAAAATCATTATGTATAAACTAATCATTCGAGTACATTTGTGTTTTAATTCCAGGTATGCAGAAAGGAATATACAATCGCGGAGCTATTGCTATGCTGTGGATTACAGCGGCAATATGGGGCTTTGCCTTTGTAGCTCAGCGGGCCGGCATGCAGTTTATTGGGCCTTTTACATTTAACGGCATACGTTTTCTGCTCGGCAGTATTTCGTTGTTGCCACTGATATTCTGGTTAAAATCAAGGCAGAAAGCACCTTCTTCAAAGCAGCAGAATATTCTCAAAGGAGGACTGGCCGCCGGCCTGGTGCTCTTTATCGGCGCTTCGCTGCAACAGGCAGGCATGGTGTATACCGAAGCAGGGAAAGCCGGCTTTATCACCGGATTTTATGTGATACTCGTGCCGCTTATTGGTATTTTTATAGGGCAGCATATCACAAAACTGTTGTGGATGGGCGCATTTATTGCGCTGGCTGGCCTGTATCTGCTTACCATGGATGGCCCGCTGGTTTTCCAGAAAGGCGACCTGCTTATTCTGGGGAGCGCTTTTTTCTGGGCTATTCATGTTCAACTTATAAACAAGCTGGTTGATACGCATTCAGCCTTGCCCATGGCGGCATTTCAGTTTGCCGTTTGCGGAGTGTTAAGCCTTTCGGCAGGCTTTATTTTTGAGACCATTACCATCGAAGCGATCACACAGGCAATGTGGCCGTTGCTGTATGGCGGGCTGATGTCGGTCGGAATAGCCTATACCCTGCAGGTAGTTGCCCAGCAGCATGTTCACCCCGCCTATGCTTCCATTATCCTGAGTTTCGAAACGGTATTTGCAGTTGTGGGAGGCTGGCTGCTGCTGAATGAGATACTTAGCATGCGTAACCTTGCCGGATGCCTGCTCATGCTGGCGGGGATTGTTATTGTGCAGGTATGGGGCAGCAAAAGATAGAACTGGGACGCAATTGCATTTCAGCGAGTAGGAAATACCGAAGAACAGATTCAACTTCTATTGTTCAGAGGCTCAGATCCAAAATTTTTCGTCTAAGCGCGGCATATCCGTTTTTTATTATAAATTTGTTATGCTTTCCGTGAATATGCATACGGCAACGGAACTAACTACTCCAAACAAAGCTGAATTGATGGGAACCTTTGTTTATTTTCCTACCTTGATAAAAAGCTACAGGCGTTTATTCAGCTGCCTGATGTTCTACAATTAAGCTTTCCCCCTCCAAAATTACTTTCGTGAAGTAATGCCTGTTTGCCGTTTCAATAACGCAAACTTTCAAAAATCCCTACACCCAGTTTCCATTTAATAGTTTTCAAAAAAGTGATTCCATGTTCGAAAAGATAAAATCCCATACCTCCACTCCCGAAAGACCGGCAACTGCCGAAGGAAATTTCTACGGGCCAAAGACCACAGGGAAAGGCCCCGGCATGAACGAACGGATTCAGAAACTCCGGAAACTGAGCTTCGAAACCGAACCCTCACTTTCCATTGAACGGGCTCTTCATGAGACTGCCTTTTATAAAGAGAACTATGGGAAATACTCCATCCCGGTTCTGCGGGCATTGAATTTTATGGATCATTGCAGCAGGAAAACCATTTATATAGGCGAAGGAGAACTGATTGTTGGCGAACGCGGGCCTAAACCGAAAAGCGTATCCACTTTCCCTGAACTCACCTGCCATAGTGCTGAAGATTTCCAGGTGCTGAATACACGCGACATGCAGCGCTATACGATCAGCCAGGATGATATTGCCCTCTACGAAAAAGAAGTTATCCCTTACTGGAAAGGCAAAACACAACGTGAGCGCATTTTCGGGCATGTACCCCACGAATGGAGAGCGGCATACGAAGCAGGCCTGTTTACCGAGTTTATGGAACAGCGCGCTCCCGGGCATACCTCCCTCGATGGTAAGATTTACCAAAAAGGCATGCTTGACTTTAAAAATGAAATTGCCGTTCAGCTTTCGAATCTCGATTACCTGAACGATCCTGACGCTACTGATAAGGCTGAGCAATGGAAAGCCATGGACATTTCGTGCGATGCCGTTATTGTTTTTGCTGAGCGCCATGCTGAAATGGCCACCTCACTGGCTTCGGCCGAAAGCAATCCCGAACGGGCCGCTGAGTTAAAAAAAATTGCCGAAGTATGCCGTTGGGTACCTGCCCATGCACCGCGTAACTTTTGGGAAGCCATACAGATGTATTGGTTTGTGCACCTGGGAACCATTACCGAGCTGAATGGCTGGGATGCCATGAACCCGGGCCATTTCGATCAGCACCTGGCCCCGTTTTACACCGGGGATATGGCTGATGGCACCCTTACTCGCGATCAGGCTAAAGAACTTATTTCGTGCTTCTGGATTAAGGTCAACAACCATCCGGCACCGCCCAAAGTAGGTATAACGGCGCGCGAAAGCGGAACCTACAACGATTTTACGAATATCAATATCGGAGGCGTAAAAGGCGATGGCACCGACGGAACCAGCGAAGTTTCGTATCTGATGCTCGAAGTAACCGAAGAACTGCATATACTGCAACCGGGCAACTCGGTTCATATCAGTGCAGATACCCCCGATAAATTCCTTCATGCCGCCGCGCATGTGATACGGCAGGGACATGGATACCCTTCGGTATTTAATCCTGATATTTATATCCCGGAGATGCTCCGGCAGGGGAAAACACTGCAGGATGCGCGCGAGGGAGGATGCAGCGGATGCATTGAAGTAGGAGCCTTTGGCAAGGAAGCATACCTGCTTACCGGCTACCTGAACGTGCCAAAGATTTTTGAGATAACCCTCAACAATGGGAATGATCCCGTAACAGGGAAAGTTGTCGGGATAAAAACCGGCGACCCGCGCAAATTCATCTCATACCAGGAACTTTACCAGGCATTCCTGAAACAACTGCAGTTTGTGGTGGATCAGAAAATGAGAGTCAGCAATTACATCGACCGTATGTTTGCAAAATATGCCCCGGCACCATTTCTTTCGGTTGTAATCGACGACTGTATTGCCAAAGGGAAAGACTATTACGACGGGGGACCGCGATACAATACCAGCTACATTCAATGCTGCGGACTCGGCACCGTAACCGATAGCCTGGCAGCATTAAAAAAACATGTTTTTGAAGACAAGACGTTCAGCATGGACAGGGTACTGAATGCTGTGCTTAAGAACTTTGAAGGAGAGGAGATGCTAAGGCAGACTATTATCAACCGGACTCCATTTTTCGGCAACGATGATGACTATGCCGACAGCATTGCCGTTAATGTTTACAACGACCTGGTTGATACCATCGATGGAAAGCCCAACATAAAACCGGGTGGAAAGTACCATCTGAATATGCTTTCGACTACCTGCCATGTATATTTCGGAAAAGTAATGGGTGCAAGCCCCAATGGACGGCTGGCAGGAAAATCAATTTCCGATGGCACCTCACCCTCACATGGCGCTGATACGCATGGGCCTTCGGCTGTTATAAAGTCGCTTACCAGGTTAGATCATAAAAAATCGGGTGGCACCCTGCTGAACCAGCGTTTTTTACCCGGCATGCTGCGCAAGGAAGAAGATATACGGAAACTGGGGCACCTGATCCGGACGTATTTTACACTCGGTGGCCATCATATTCAGTTTAACATTGTCGACACGGCTACATTATTGGCAGCACAGGCCTGTCCTGAGGATTACAGAGACCTGCTGGTTCGTATGGCCGGCTACAGCGATTATTTCAACGATATGAATGCAGATCTGCAACAGGAAGTGATAGAGCGTACTGAGAATGACTCGTTTTGAAAGAGTCGGAAGTCGGAAGTCGGAAGTCGGAAGTCAGGAGCCTGGAGTCAGGAGTCTGGAGTCTGGAGTCAGGAGTCAGGAATCTGGAATCTGGAGTTGGGAGCCGGGAGTTGGGGTCTTCCATTTCCATTTCCATCTTCCGTCTTCCGTCTTCCATCTTCCATCTTCCGTCTTCCGTCTTCCGTCTTCCGACTTCCGACTTCCGACTTCAATCTTCCGTCTTCCGTCTTCCATCTTCCATCTTCAATCTTCAATCTTCAATCTTCCGTCTTCCGTCTTCCGTCTTCCGTCTTCCATCTTCCATCTTCCATCTTCCATCTTCCATCTTCCATCTTCCATCTTCCGTCTTCAATCTTCCGTCTTCCATCTTCCATCTTCAATCTTCCGTCTTCCGTCTTCCGTCTTCCATCTTCAATCTTCCGTCTTCCGTCTTCCGACTTCCGTCTTCCGACTTCCGACTTCCGACTTCCGACTCCCGACTCCCGACTCCCGACTCCCAACTCCCAACTCTTTCAAAACCAAATCCCCCAATCTACCCACATGACTCCAAGCCTGATCTTTGATATAAAACGCTATGCCATTAACGATGGTCCGGGTATACGCCTGGTGGTCTTTTTCAAAGGCTGTAACCTGCGTTGTGCCTGGTGCCATAATCCGGAAAGCATCTCGGCAAAGGCAGAGAAGATGTATACACCTGCTAAATGCATCAAATGCGGAACCTGCGTTGAGGCATGTCCCGAAAATGCCATTACACTCACCTCTGAGGGGATAATCACAGATGCCGACCTCTGCCGTATGTGCGGCAAATGTGCCGATGTATGCCCGAGCAAGGCAATTGTGATGTCAGGAAAAGTGATGTCAGTTGCTGAAATCATGGATGCTATTGAAAAAGAGAGGGTGTTTTTCGATCAATCAGGCGGAGGTGTCACTTTTTCGGGTGGCGAACCGCTGCTGCATACTAAACTACTTATTGAATTGCTCGACGAATGCGGTAAAAAAGGAATTCACCGTGCAGTTGATACGGCAGGGAATGTGAGTACTGAAACCCTTCTTGAAGTGGCCGGGCGCACTGACCTTTTTCTCTACGATCTAAAGATGATGGATACAGAATTGCACCGCAAATGGACAACAGCAGGCAACCGAAAGATACTTCATAATCTGAAAATACTGGCCGGAACCGGAGCCAACATTATTATACGTATTCCGCTCATTGGGGGAATAAACGATACCGTCGAAAACATACAACTGACGGCAAAATTCATTTCTGAATTAGACGGTGAACCTAAGGAAGTACACCTTCTGCCCTACCATGCCATTGCACAGCACAAATACCTGAAACTAGGCAGGGCCGGTGATTTTGAGAGACTGATGGAGCCCGGCAGTGAAACTATTGCAAATGCAATTTCAATATTCGGGAAATATGGAATACGGGCGGAAGTAGGTGGATAGTGAAAGAAGAATGAATTTCTGTTTTGGCAATTCCTGAAAATGAATACAAATTGAACAGCACACATTTAAAAAAACATAACTGAACTTTACATTATTGATACAGAATCTATGAAAAAGCTTAGTAAAATCATCACATTACTTTTATTTATTGCCTCAAATTCTGTTGTTTATGGACAGGTACAGAAGTTTACACATCAGGATACATTGAGAGGATCAGTTACAAAGGAACGGGCCTGGTGGGATTTATCCTATTATCATCTCCAGGTTAAAGTAAACCCAGTGGATAGTTCCTTAACAGGAAGGAACACAATCAGGTACCGGGTGCTGAAACCCTACCAGGTTATGCAAATTGATTTGCAGGAGCCTATGCAACTGATCGGGGTAACACAGGATGGCATGCCACTGGAATTCAGAAGGGATGGCAATGCATATTTTATTACGCTGAGCCGCTTACAAACTGAAGGCTCCTATAATGAAGTTGTGGCAGATTATGAAGGAAAACCTAAGGTAAGCCCGAGGCCGCCCTGGAGTGGCGGATTTTCGTGGAAACGGGATGCAAATCAGAATCCTTTTATCGTTACTACATGCCAGGGCGACGGAGCCAGCATATGGTGGCCCTGTAAAGATCATCAATACGATGAACCTGACAGTATGCTAATTACTGCAACTGTTCCCGGGAACCTGACGGATGTTTCGAACGGGAGACTGCGGAATGTTGCGACCAATCCTGACCATACCAGGACCTTTACCTGGTTTGTTTCAAATCCCATCAACAACTACTGTGTAAATCTCAATATTGGCGATTATGTGTATTTCGGCGAAAAATACCAGGGTGAAAAAGGGACGCTCGATTGCGATTATTATGTATTGCGTAACAACCTTGATAAAGCCAAGATCCAGTTCAGAGAGGTAAAAAGAATGCTGGAAGCACTCGAATATTGGTTTGGCCCCTACCCGTTTTATGAAGACAGTTATAAACTCGTTGAAGTTCCATACCCGGGAATGGAACATCAGAGTTCAGTAACCTATGGGAATGGCTACGAAAACGGCTATATGAAAACCGATGAAAGCAATACCGGATGGGGAATGAAATTTGACTTTATTATTATTCACGAATCAGCTCATGAGTGGTTTGGAAACAGTATAACCAGCAAAGATGTAGCCGATATGTGGATTCATGAAGCTTTTGGCGCTTATTCTGAAAACCTTTTCCTTGATTACCATTTCGGAAGGAAAGCCTGCGACGAATATGTGATTGGAACTAGGGCAAAGATCAGGAACGACCAACCTATTACAGGTCCGTACGATGTAAATACGGAAGGCTCGCACGATATGTATTACAAAGGAGCGAATATGCTTCATACCTTGCGTCAGATTGTTAATAATGATGAGAAATGGCGCAGTATGATCAGGGGATTGAGCAAAACATTCTACCATCAGACAGTAACCACCGGGCAAATAGAAAACTATCTGAGTCAGGCTTCCGGCATTGATTTAAACCCGTTTTTCAGTCAATACCTGCGCGATACGCGGATCCCGGTATTTGAATACATACTTGATCATAATCAATTGAAATACCGCTGGACAAATTGTGTTGATGGGTTCAATATGCCCCTTAAAATTATGGCCGGCAATACAACGCTTTGGTTATCTCCAACCATGGACTGGGAATTCCTTGAAAATGTTACCGACACTAAAATTGTGGCTGATATTAATTTCTATATCAAAACCAAAAATGCAAGTCCAACGAAATAAATGTTTCGATTAAAAGAGTGAATTACAATCAACAACCTAAGAAACAATTAATAAGAATCGACAGTAATAAAATTATCTGAATACGGATTTATACGTTTCAACCCATTCTGGATTCCTTCTCCATATTACGGATACAGCAACTGAGGTTCAGTTTTTCCAAAAAGAATGGATGAGGAGGAGGGCAGTACAATTCCGGTATTTTCATTGCGGCCTTGCAGAATAAACCTGGGTTCAGGATTATTTATTTCATCAACAGCCTGAAGAGATATTTTTCCGATATCACCACCTTTTACGCGGTTCCAGATCAGAGCCAGTTTCATCCCGGTGAAACCGGTCATCATTTCATAATCGCCATCGCTGTCGCCGGCCGAAAACAAAGGATCCCAGTTTTTACCGAGTCCTGTTTTTATTATACGGTTGATAGCTTCAACTTTCCCCTGCCGGTATGTTTTAACCCACCCGGTTTTATATACAGGCAGAATAACGTTATTGGCGGTTTCAAGTTCCATGGCAATAATATTTTCGTCAGGCACATTGTAACCAAATGCTCCCACACCGGCAAAAGCCTCTACAACAGGCTTGTAACTTGCTGAAACAATATAAACCTCGATTCCATGCTCTTCGAAAGTTGCAATCAGATCCTGCATTTCCGGAAAAATACGTAAGCCCGAACGGTACGAATACATAACCCCGCTTATATTGGCCGGGAAGTTTGATGGCGACTGCCAGGTAACTTTACTCAGTTTATTGCTTAGTTCGTAGGAGATGGCTTCCCTGGCCAGTGCTTTAATTTCAACAGTTGTATAGCCTGACAGTAAATACAGTACCCAGGGGTAACCGTACTCAGCCTCAATACCAGGCGTACTGCAATATCCGTTATACAAGTAAGGTAGTTTGGCAATAAAATCGATATATGGATTGGTTAGTTTAATTTCTTCGAGCGACAACGATCCATTAAAACCTGAATAATTGTCGTAAAGGAAATTGTAATCATTTATCAGATCCTGGTTAATATCCGAAAGCAGGATGTTTTGAAAACCATCGGATAGGTTAGTTACCCCGTTAATATCCGGTTTTAAAATAGTACTGAATTGTTCAGGGGTAATCCTGAACTTTAAATTCGACAACTGGTAATGCAGCAAAGCTTCCTCTGTATCAAAATGGGCACAGGTCTGATCCCAGTCCAGCACTACATACGGTGGCCTATTTTTATCATAGAATTTCCCGTTAACCCCATAATTACGGATCAACTGATCCAAAACCTCATAGTTCCTGGCTTCCCAGTTCAGCCTGTTAAGCGAATCTGTCGTTGAAATAATCTGATCGTTTTTACAACAAGCTGAAATCATAGCAATTATCCCAAGACATATACATACTAAAAACCAGTTTTTCATAATAATGTGTCATTATTTATACTTATATTTTAATTCTATTTCGGGCAAAGTGTTTATTTAAAAATGTCGGATGTTAGATGTTGGATGTTGGGGGATGGGGGATGGGGGATGGATTTTAAGATAAGTTACTCCAAGTCAATGTTAGATATAGTTATAGATAAGTGTCAAATATTGTGGATTCTTACTGTTTTAGTGGATTAGTGGCTAAAAAAAACAGCTATGAGTTCACAAAGAATCACTAATCCAGACTGCAACGCTTTTCAAAAGTTGAGACAAAAGATTAGCATAGTAATATCTAAAGCAATAAACCCCAAAAAACCAACTTTAAAGAACGGAAATTAAGCTAATTAGAAGGTTTCACCAATGGTTTCCATCTTCAATATGTCACAACATTTTTCTGTCAGCAAAAATACAATTTTATACTTATTTACTCATTAACTGATTCCGAATAAATAGTTTAAATATGATTTATGTGCATATTTTTGAAAATAATAAAGTAAACTACATGTAACATACTGTTTAACAAGCGGTTATTTTATTTTCAAAGCCCTTAGCAGTTCCTCTCAACCACAGCGGATAAATCCGTCTATCACAGTCTTGTAAATCCCTATGCCTGATGCTTCTATTCAGTTTTTCATCATTAAATCCTATGTTTTCCTGCATAGAATTTTACACTTGACTTTATGTTAATATCATCTTATCTTTGGGATATTCAATATTTTATCTTTAATGTGGAGATCAGAAACCACTCGAAAAAACGGGGCGTATTCAGAAAAGCCTTAAGAGTAGGAAAATTTAAAAACAAAATGAAAATGAAAAAATCTCTATTACTGATGGCTTTTGCAGCAATTTTACTTTTTGCATGCCAACCCAAAACTCAAACAGTTGATAAATCTGCTGTGAATGAAGCTGTAAATACGTTTATGGATAAGTATCTGAATCTCTGGAATACAAAAGATGTGAATTTGCTTACCGCATTACTGGCTGATAACGGACAATTCTACGGCACAGATCCATCGGAAATTATGGATAAGAAAACTCTGTCGGAAAGATGGATGAAGTCATTTGCTGATACTTCTGCCAACTTCAGTTATACAGTGGAAAAACGGGTCATATTACTGGCTCCTGATGGGAATTCAGCAATAGTAACAGAACAGTTTGAGATGTCTCCGTTAACAGGATTGCTTAAATGCCGGTTAGTTTCCCAAATCGTTAAATCAGAGGATACCTGGAAAATTGAATACCAGAGTTGCTCTGTTTTACCAAAAAATGAAGACCTGGGTAAACTTATAACTGCACTTAAGTAGTGCTTAATGATTTTATACTCTTTCTATTGCCTGGATGAGGATCCAGGTAGATTTTTTTGATTAAATGAGAACTATTGGGTTCGCATGCGACTTAACTTCAGTCGCATGCTTTTAAAACTGTGGTTCGCGCGAATCTTAATTTTCTGAAACGTGCGATGTATCACACTGCTTCTAACCCTATCCAACTTTAGCACGTATATAAAAAAAACCGCTTGTAAACTACTGTTTAACAAGCGGTTATTTAATTTTCGGTGCCCAGAACAGGACTCGAACCTGCACAGCCGTAAGGCCACTGGTCCCTGAAACCAGCGTGTCTACCAATTTCACCATCTGGGCAGATGGATCTTCATTTTGTGTGATGAGTGCCCAGGACAAGACTCGAACTTGCACATCCTTAAGGACACCAGCCCCTCAAGCTGGCGTGTCTACCAATTTCACCACCTGGGCAAAGCGGGTGCAAAGATAATACTTTTTCGAAACGTTAAACAATGAAAATTTAATTATTTCAATTTTAATAAAACAGCTGCATTTTATGATTTTTACACTATTTTTGATGTAGTATTATTTATTTATATCTATCTGTATACCTGCATATTGCCCGTATAATAAAATCAGTTTCATCTGTATTGCATAGCATTTATTAAAATAATCATTCCCTGACAGATCAAATTTAGTAACTTTGACCACTGCACACAAAAACCATCATTATGTTTACCAAAGACGACCTAAAGCAATTGCATTCGCGCGGAAGCGACCAGAAAGTAGTTGAATACCAAATAGATAATTTCAGAAGAGGGTTCCCGTTTATCAACCTCGACAGGCCTGCCATAGTTGGCGACGGAATAAAAGCATTTAATCAGCGCGACGCCAAAAAGCTGTCGTATTATTACGATTCGAACTCAAAACGCTATGAGTTGCTCAAATTTGTTCCTGCTTCGGGAGCTGCCAGCCGTATGTTCAAGCATTTGTTCGAATTTATGGAATCCTATTCCGGCTCGGAAAAGGACATCCAGGACCTTAAGACATCACCGGGGCTGAAACTGGTCAAAGATTTTTTTGAACGCATCAGCGACTTTGCCTTCTATGAAAAACTCTCAAAAGCATTGCGCAAGGATGATTACTCAATTGATGAGTGCCTTGCAAAACACGAATACAAAATTATTATCGATTATCTCCTGAATCCGGTTGGACTTAATTATGCTAACCTGCCTAAAGGGCTGTTAATGTTTCATTCCTATCCTGACGGAGCCCGCATGTCGATCGAAGAGCATATGGTGGAGGCTGCAAACTACTGCAAGGATAAAGAAAAACGCTCTGCCATCCACTTTACGGTTTCGCCCGAACATGCCGATATGTTCCTGGATGAAATAAACAGGGTAAAGGAAAAATACGAGGATCTTTTTGACATCACCTACGAGCTGACATTTTCGCTGCAGAAGGCATCAACGGATACCATTGCCGTTGATATGAACAACAAACCTATGCGTGAAGCCGATGGCAGACTGATGTTCAGACCGGGTGGTCATGGCGCATTGATCGAAAACCTGAACGATCGTGAAAGTGAGATCATTTTCATAAAAAATATCGACAATATCGTTCCCGACAGCATGAAACCTGATACGTATCTCTACAAAAAAGTATTGGGCGGGTATCTTTTCGAACTGCAGGATATGGTGTTTGAACACCTCGAAACGCTCGACGGAAAGCCTGATGATGAGGACCTGAGAACTATACTTCGTTTTATCAAATCAAAACTTGGTTTTGTCATTGATCCGGAATTCAGTGCTTTTGCCCGTGAGGACAAAATCGAATACCTTCATCAAAAGTTGAACCGTCCGATTAAGGTATGTGGCATGGTTAAAAATGAAGGTGAACCCGGTGGCGGACCATTCTGGGTTAAAGAGCCTAACGGGGAAATCGCACTGCAAATCGTTGAATCGTCGCAGATCGATATGAACAACCCTCAGCAGAAAGAGATACTGAGGAAATCGACACATTTCAATCCTGTTGACCTGGTTTGCGGTGTTCGCGATTATAAAGGAAAGGTTTTTGATCTGCGGAAATTTGTTGATCCTTTAACAGGTTTTATTTCGACCAAATCAAAGGATGGCAAAGAACTGAAAGCCCAGGAGTTGCCAGGCTTATGGAACGGCGCTATGGCAAACTGGATTACTGTTTTTGTTGAAATCCCGATTTGTACGTTTAACCCTGTTAAGACAGTAAACGACTTGCTGAGAAAAGAACATCAGTAGAAACTACAGCTACATGCCAGTTATTTAGCCGAATTACTTACAGTTCCTTGCCGTTAAATTCAGTATAATATTCATATAACGACCGGAGTAGCTTAAATTATGGGGAGTAGTTATATGCCTTCGGTATTCGTTGTAACGAAAGGAATTATTCTTTTTACGGTGATTGAATATAAGCAAAGGAAATCCGCAAGTTGGCAACGCTAAGGGGCTAACCTGCCTACTGTCCACACATTTCCTTCGAGCGAATATTGTATCCTGTCGTGTAGCCTGCCAGGCCTCCCCTGCCAGAATTCCATACGATCGGGTTTCAGCCTGTAACCGCCCCAGTGAGCAGGGCGTGCAATATTTTCGCTGTCGTTGTTGAATAACAGATTTTCGCGTTCCTCCTCCAGCAGGCTGCGTGAGGCAATAGGTGAACTCTGGGGCGAAATAATCGCATTTATGCGGCTCTCAAGAGGTCGCGAATAAAAGTATGTGTCCGATTCTTCGGCATCAACCTTACCTACTATACCTTCAATACGAACCTGCCTTTCGGTGAGAGGCCAGAAAAAAGTCAGGGCAGCAGCACGGTTACTGCTAAGTTGAATCCCTTTCCTGCTCAGGTAATTGGTAAAGAACACAAAGCCATGTTCATCAACCGATTTCAGTAAAACCACCCGGGCTGAAGGCCGCCATTCGGCCGAAACAGTCGAAAGGACCATGGCGGTAGGTTCAGGTTCCCCCGATTCCATAGCATTGTTTAGCCACTCCCTGAACCAATTAACCGGCTCAAGCGGAAATTCTTCCCCGTGTATGGCACTATGCTGGTAATCTTTGCGGATATCTCTCAGATCCATTGTTTTGTTTTTTTAAAAAAGAAACTGACTCAAAACAGAATGATAAATATAAACAAAAAACTGAAATGTATGTTTATCGAAGCCGGATCAAAGTAATTGAACGCTTCAGTAGAATATGGTGCAGGATGCTGACGCAGTTCTCACATGACTTTTTTCTCTTTTCGCCAATGGTTGAGCATTTTTAAGGATCAAAACCAAATACACTGGTTCTGTTAACTTGATGAAGTTAATGCAAATCTCTTTTTTACATTCTGTTTAAACAGGACCAACTTATCCTATGATTTTATATCTTCGCAGTTAATTTAAAAATTAGCTGAACTTGTCCGCAATCCGTAAACTCTTGTTTGTTTTCCTTGTCCTGGCCGGTATCCCGTTTAGCGTAATTCAGGCCCAGACAGTAGGCGAATTCAACCATTCGAAATACGTTAGCGAAATAAAAAACGACCGCCTGGCCAAAGACAAGGAAATGCTTACCGATGAGCATTCGCCTATTGCCCCCGACGAGAAAGCAGGATTTACAAAACTGAACTATTTCAGGCCAAAAGTTTCATTCCGCAAATCAGCAAAAGTCGAACGTTTCGACCAGGCCACTCATTTCCTGATGAAAACAACTACCGACAGGCTTCCCGAATACTCATTGTACGGCAAAATAACTTTCCGTCACAAGGGCAAGAAATTCTCGCTGAATATTTATCAGAACATTGAACTTGTGAAGAAGCCAGGCTACGAAAAGCACCTTTTCATCCCTTTCAACGACAAAACTAATGGTAACGAAACTTATGGAGGAGGAAGATTCCTTGATATCACCGAAACCGGAAGCGATACACTAGTAATTGATTTCAACAAGGGGTACAACCCATATTGCGCTTACAACCATAAATACTCATGCCCTATTCCTCCGGAGTCAAATAGTCTGAAAATAAAAATAAAAGCCGGTGAAAAGAAATGGCATAATTAAGCTAACCGGGCATTGGCATTCAAAAAATAACCACACCTTTCAAGCATACTAACGCAGCATAAAATTCGTGGGAACTTAAATAATGGCAAGAGTTGTTGAAACTTCCGGAACCAGAATAACTTTCAGACGATTGCTCCGAAGGCCACGCTACCGGTACATGATTGTAAACCGCATTGTGCCTCATTTACCCTGGTTTGTACTCTTTGCGCTGGCCTCATATTTATACAAAGCCCGGATTTTTGCTGATTCCGGTTTCTATGTATCCCAGTTTATCAATAACCAGACTTTCTGGATCGAATGCCAGCGTATTGTTTTAGGCATTTCGCAGATCATTCCGCTTATTGGCGTATGGATAGGGCTGCAGATTAAGTATATACTCTTGCTGTATTCGCTGAGCCATGTCATATTCTTCTATATCCTGTTCCTGTTTGTATACTATGGTCTACGCGACCGTCGGTCAGGTTTGCTGATTATTCTGGCACAAACAGTAGGGATTATGCACAGCTTTTATACGCCCATGTTCGAGCTATACTATGGCGTTCCGCTGCTTATTACTTTTTATTCCATATGGAGACTTCAGTTCCGGTTTCGCACCATTTACATACTGCTTATTCTGGAGGTCCTGATACTGCTTAGCCACCCGCTGGCATTTATGCTTTTTGTATTCCTGCTGCTGTATGATTTCAGGAAAGAGACTGCAAAGCCTTTTAAATATTATGCAGCAGTTGGAATTGTTTTTATTGCGGCGGTGGCGTTCAAGTATTTTGTCATGTGTGGTTACGAATCAGGAAAACTGGCCTGGCAATTTAACTACACTGAGAACACGCAGTATCTGCAGCTTATCAATCCTGCCTATTACAAAGTCCTTGGTTTATTTATGCTGCGATACTACTCCGAAGTTCTGATAGCATTTATACTGGTTATATTTATGCTGGCAAACCGGAAACAATGGTTCCGCCTGCTGGTAGTTGCCGGAACTTTCTTTGCATATGTATTCCTTGTAAATTCAGCCTATACAGTCTCGCCTTCGCGATATATGGAACAGGTGATGTTTCCTTTTGTCCCTATCGTATTTATCCCGCTGATTTACGGATTCCCTGCAAGCGGAAGGCAGGGATTGCTTAATATTTCGGTATTGCTCATTTCGGCACTTATTGCGTACCGGCTTGCCGTTATTTATTATGGCAGCGAGATATTTGTTAAGCGCATTGCCCAGATGGAACAGCTAATTGAAACCGCACGACAGAAAGGAGGCAGCAAATTTGTTGTTTCGCAGGATGTAATTGACCATGGCTATACGCAACTCAACTGGTCATTCCCTATCGAAACCATGCTTCTGAGTGCTATTGACGGTAACGACATTACCGTTACCATCGCTCCTGAGGATGATCTGTATTTTGAGAACAATAACAACAAAATGGCTGCTGACCAGTTTATATTCAGAAGATGGGAACTGAAAGATGAAAAATGGCTTAACAGCAGGTATTTCCATCTTGATATTGGGCCATACCGCACACTTAACGATACCACACCAAATACCAATATCAGTTCAATTGCCAATAGAATGCGTATCAACATTGATGCAAAAAAGATATACCGGGCTACTGATACGGTCTGGATTCCGGTTACGATTATCAACCAGAGCGACATCCCGGTATATTCAGGGAAGAATAACAAGGTGTTTTTATCCTATTTCTGGACAGAAAACAAGGATGTGCTAAACTGGGATGAGATCCGTACACCTCTGCAAGCCGATATTTCCGGCACCATGCGCCAGGACATCCGGGTTGCTATTCCGCCGAATAAAGGACATCTGCAACTCAAAGTTGACATACTTGTTAATGACAAGTGGCTAGGGATATACAGCCTGGAAGATGTACTGGTATATTGATATAACATCAGGTAAAATAAGAATCAGATTTATTAAAAACCGAAAATAATCAATGAAAAATATAATTGCCTTTCTTTTTGTATTGTGCTTTAGCGCCGGATTGCTGGCTGCTGAAAAAGGGTATAAGATTACTGTTAAACTAACGGGTTCATCTGACACTTCGCTGCTGCTGGCTCATTACTATGGCAACAAACAATATCTTGATGATACAGCATTCAGGAACAGGCAAGGTTTGTTTGTTTTCGAAGGCAAGGAAAAGCTCAAAGACGGGATGTATATTGTTGCAGGAGTGGCAAAAAGCAAGTATTTCGATTTCTTTCTGACCGGCAGCCAGCAGATTGATTTTGCCTGCGATCCGGCAAACGTGGTTAACACCATGCAGGTTAAAGGGTCGGACGACAACAAGGCTTTTTATGCGTACATAAAATACCTTGGTAACAAGCAGACCGAGATAGAGCCCTTAAGTGCCTGGATGAAGGCAAACCGTTCCCATCCTGAATCCGATTCAACCAAACTTGTAAAAGCCCGCATTGATGCGATTGACGAGGAAGCAAAAGCCTATATTAAAAATTTCTACACTTCGAATCCTGCATACCTTTCGGCAAATTTCGTTAAAGCAAGCAACGAGGCTGAATATCTTCAGTACATTGCTGTTACTGACGGCAAAATTGACTCTTCGCGCATATACCCTACTTACAAAGAGCATTATTTCGATAATTTCACTTTTGAGGATTCAAGGCTTATATACACACCTGTTTTCGGGCAGAAAGTGGATTTCTATTTCGATAAACTGGTGGTGCCGGTGCTCGATTCGTTACAGAAAGATATTGACAGGGTTATGACCTTTGCTTCGGCAAACAAAGAAATGGAAACCTACATGGCCTGGTTCCTGTCGCTTAAGTACGAAACCTCGCAGGTGATGGGCCACGATGCCTTGTTTGTATACATTGTCCGCAAATATCTTGAAACTGGCAAAGTCGGCTGGCAGTATCCCGAGGTAAAGGGAAACATCCTGAAACGCATCAATACCCTCGATCCCCTTTTACTAGGGAAAACAGCGCCTAACCTTATACTTCTCGACACCAGCAATGTTGCATGTTCGCTGCTAGCTACCAAAGCAAAGTATACCTTGCTTTTTTTCTGGGAAAGCAACTGTGGCCACTGCCAGCAGGAAATGCCTAAAGTCCTGAAATTTTACGAAGAGTTTCATTCAAAGTACGGCCTCGAAATCTTCGCGGTAAGTACCGATACTTCACTTGTAAAATGGAAAGCCTTTATCAGTAAAAATAAGATGTCGTGGATAAATGTCAACGGGCACCTGAGCCTGAGCGGGAATTATCATACTCTATATGACATCAGGAGTACGCCTGTAATGTACCTGCTTGATGAGGACAAAAAAATCCTGACTAAATTCCTGTTGATGGATGAAATCAGCAATGTGATCAGGAAACGCGAAGAAGCTGCTGAAAAGAATAAAAAAGAAAAGACACCCTGACAGAAAAAAGTTCCGGGTTCAGAGTTCCGGGTTCCAGTCTGAAACATAGTACTGGCAAGCAAAATAAAAAAAACAAAGAAGTACGGATAACCTTTTAGCGATCTCAATTATAACCAAGCAACTCATTACATGACTCCATCACGAACAATCTGGATTACGGGAGCTTCATCAGGAATCGGCGAAGCATTGGCTTTGCAGTGGGCAAGTCCTGAAACCACACTTATTCTTTCGGGACTTGAAGAGAAGCAACTGGAGCCAGTTGCTGTAAAATGCGAAAGTCGGGGAGCCAGGGTTCAAATTATCCCTTTCAATCTCACAAATGAGGCTGAAATCGCTGAAGCTGCAAACAAAGTTCAGACTATGATCCCAAAAATTGATATTCTTGTCAATTGCGGTGGTATTGGGCAACGTTCATTAATCATTGAAACTCCTGATGCTGTTTCACGAAAGATCATGGAAACGGATTTTTGGGGCCATGCCACTCTCACCAGCAGGATTCTACCATTTATGGTGAAAACAGGTGGTGGAACTATTGTAGTAATGAGCAGCCTGTCAGGACTTTTCGGGTTTCCACAACGCTCCATGTATTGCGCCGCAAAGCATGCCCTGCACGGATTTTTCGAAACTCTCAGGCTAGAGCATCATAAAGATAAGATTAACGTTCTGATGGTTTGTCCTGGAAGAGTAAGAACCAATTTCTCTTACGGCGCACTGACAGCTACAGGCGACAAGCACGGAAAAATGGATAAAGGTCAGGCAAACGGAGTATCAGCTGAATACTGTGCTGCCAAAATTGACAAGGCTGTTAAAAGGAATAAAAAACAGGTACTGATTGGAAAAAAAGAACTAATCATGGCCTATTTAAAACGTTTCGCTCCCTGGTTGTTTTACAAAATAGCATTGAAGATTGATCCTAATTCCTAATGTCGGATGTCGGATGTCGGATGTCGGATGTCGGATGTCGGATGTCGGATGTCGGATGTCGGATGTCGGATGTCGGATGTTGGATGTCGGATGTTGGATGTTGGATGTTGGATGTAAGAATCAATTTCTAATTTTTTTTTGAAACCTTCAAACCACTAAGACTTAATACCAAAACCTATTTAAAATGGATAAAGTAGTAATAAGCGGAATACAGCAACTGGGCATTGGCGTGCAGAATGTTGCTGCAGCATGGAAATGGTATCGCAAATACTTAGGTATGGATATCAAAGTTTTTGAAGAAAGCGCCACTGCATCGCTTATGCTGCCGTATACGGGTGGAATGCCTCAAAAACGACATGCCATTCTCGCACTGAACCTGAGTGGCGGTGGTGGTTTTGAAATATGGCAATATACCGACCGCATTCCGCAGCCTCCCAAATTTACACCTTCGCTGGGCGATCTCGGGATATTTGCGGCAAAAATTAAAGCCCGCGATGTAGCTAAGACTCATGCGTATTTTACCGAAGAAAAGCTCACAGTAAGCGCAATACATTTAGGCCCCGACGGCAGGTCCCATTTCTTTTTAACTGATCCGTTCAATAATATATTTCAGGTGATTGAATCCCAGAATTGGTTCAGTAACGAAAAGAAAAATACCGGTTCGGTATATGGGGTAATGATTGGAGTAGCTGATATCGAAAAATCGATGAAGGTTTATTCTGAAATACTGGGCTATGACAAGATAATTTGTGATACTACAGCTACATTTTCAGACCTGATGCCATTGAGCGGCGGCGATGCAACATTCCGCAGGGTTATGCTGAAAAACAGCAAGCCCAGGGCCGGAGCCTTCGGTCGTTTATTTGGTGACAGCGAGATTGAACTATTTCAGGTTGAGGGCCGCCAGCCCAGGAAAATATATGACGGGCGTTTCTGGGGTGACCTGGGGTTTATCCATCTTTGCTATGACATACAGGGTATGGAAGCTTTAAATGCCGCCTGCGCTAAACGGGGATTCCCTTTTACAGTTGACAGTTTCGCCGACCATAAAGGCAACAGCTTTGATATGGGCGAGGCTGCTGGCCACTTTTCGTATATCGAGGATCCTGATGGTACTTTGATAGAATTTGTTGAAACACATAAAGTCCCTATCCTAAAGAAACTCGGCTGGTACCTGAACCTCCGCAAACGAAATCCGGCAAAGCCTCTGCCCAACTGGATAATAAAAGCAATGGGAATGAACAGGGAAAAAGATTGAATTTTCTGATTCGGAGCGTTTAGAAACTGTCTAAATTTTTAAACTGAAGTGATTTATCAAGTTATTTGCTCATTCTATTGTCAGGCTGAGAAGCCTGCCCTGAGCTTGCCGAAGGGGAGGCGAAGCCCACTAAATCATCTCAATATTTTCATTTTAGCGTTGAACGAGTGCATTTCGACTTCGCTCAATGTGACAGAAATACAGGGGTTTGATGCTTTAAAGTAGTTTTTATCTTTTTTAGACAGTTACTTTATCTATTGCACTTCCTCCCATATCCTACCATCCTGAACAATGTGCCAGGTAGTCTTTCCATCATGTCCAGGCACAATGGCTTCGAAAAGGCTGAATGTCATTTTCAGAGCAGGATTGAATGGCTTTCCATCAAGGCGATAACCGTCGAGTCCAAGAACCTTCATATCAGAGGTATAAGAATTATTCTTTTCGAAAAAGTCTTTTTCCCTGTAATAAAGCATGCGAAGCGCCCATTTTATGTCGTTATCGGCATCAGGCACATAGGCATCAACTCCTGTACCGGCTATTTTTTCCGAAAACTGCAAAAAGCCCCAGGTTTCGGGCTGATGCATGGCTATTACTCCCTGCGGCGACCACACCCAGTTATTTTCAGGCAAAGGTTTTTCCTTTCCATCCACCAGGTGGGAGCGTTTTTTATAATTGCCTTCAATAATATCAACGGTCCATTCAACACGCGAAAAATCGATGCGGTATTGTTCGCCATTTATAGGTAGTTTGCCTGTTGCACTCAGTTCAGTAAGCGCATCCAGAGGAATGGCAATTTCAAGCGTCCAGCCTTTATCTGTATCGGTTGGATTATTAATAGTTCCTTCAACATGAACGGCTGATCTGATACCATTAAAGTTCCAGTTGTCGATTGCCACATTCCGCTTCACATCGTCGCGGTATGGTTTCAACAGCATAAGGTCCCACTGCGTATTAAAGGCATTCATTTCGTATTCAAGGTAATGATGCGTGTCGCCATCAGGGTCGATAAATACCTCAAAATCATTATCAAAAAAAACAATACTCTCACGCTCTGTCAACGTAGCCCAAACATGAGGATCCTCCAATTCGGCGGCAACATACAGGTAGTTGTTATCCCACAACATTTTCATCCGTGTTTTATAAGCAGGCTCAGGTTTCAGGCTGCCTTCAATATCACCAAAATATTCACTCCACGACACATTAACCCAGTCGGTTTCGTTTATCAACCCATCGATGGTAAGTGGAGTACCTGCCCGGTAACACACATAATTCCTCGGACTTATAGGAATGGGCGATTCCTGAGCAAGTGCTGAATGATTCAATAATGCGATGATGCATATAATCAGTGGGAAGATCAGTTTTTTCATTTTGAACTAATTTATTGATTTCTTCACGTGTCAGACACCCCTTCGGGTGTGCAGACACGTGTCTAATTTAGTAGTCAGACGCCCTTCGGGTGTGCAGACACGTATCTAATTTAGTAGTCAGACACCCTTCGGGTGTGCAGACGCGTATGATTTCACTATCAAAGGAACGAAATATTTTTAATTTTTCTGACTTAGTAAATAAAATTAAAAAGAGCGTATTTTTACACATTCATTTGCCCGGAACCAACATATTTATTCCATTTACATTCATTACCCATTTTATGAAAAAGACAACCTTACTTTTGTTGCTTTCAGTTGCAGTTTCGTTCGTGGCAAAGGCACAGAAACTGCCTGCCGATTATGTAAACACATTTATAGGAACCGGAGGACACGGGCATACATATCCCGGAGCAACCATGCCTTTTGGGATGGTGCAACTGAGTCCTGATACCAGGCTTGAAGGCTGGGACGGTTGTGGCGGGTATCATTACGACGACAACTACATTTATGGTTTCTCGCATACCCACCTCAACGGAACAGGTGTTCCCGACCTGTGCGACATACTCATTATGCCTACTACAGGCGAAACCCGCTGGAATAATGGCTCCGACGGCAAACCCGGTTACGGCTCACATTTCAGGCACAGCAGCGAGAGTGCCGAACCCGGATATTACAAGGTCGCTCTCGATGATTATAATATTACAGCAGAACTCACTGCAACCACACGTGCCGGAATGCATTGTTATACTTTCCCTGCCGGAAAGGAATCGAACATAATGCTTGACCTTTTTCATCGCGACGAGGTGCTCAGTTCATCCATCAGGGTGATCAGCAACACCCGGATTGAAGGATTAAGGCGGTCGCGTTCCTGGGCTGAGAATCAATATGTTTACTTTGTTGCCGAATTTTCGAAACCTTTTGCTTCGTACGAAATTGCGGTCGATAACATAATTAAGCCGGGGATTAATTCGGCAGAAAACGAAAAGAACATAAAAGCTGCCTTTCATTTTACCACTACTGCCGGCGAAAATATTTATGTAAAAGTCGGCATTTCGGCAGTTAGCGAAGCCGGCGCTGGTTTGAACCTTGAAACAGAAATACCCGGCTGGAATTACGACAAGGTGCGCATCGATGCAAAAGTGGCCTGGAATAAAGAACTTTCGAAAATTGAAGTCGAAGGAGGAACCGATCTGCAGAAAACTGTTTTTTATACCGCCTTATACCATACCATGGTAAATCCGAATACCTATATGGATGTTGACGGCAGTTACCGCGGGCGTGACCTGAAAGTGCATAAAGACGCATCGTTTACCAACTATACTGTTTTCTCGCTATGGGATACTTACCGGGCTTGTCATCCCCTGATGACCATTATTGATCAGAAACGTACACTTGACTATATTAAAACCTTTCTGACCCAATACGATCAGGGCGGCTTACTGCCTGTTTGGGAACTTGCCGGAAACGAAACCTTCTGTATGATAGGATATCATTCAGTTCCTGTGATTGTTGACGCCTATCTGAAAGGAATAAAAGGGTTTGATACTGAAAAAGCTTTCGCAGCTATGAAAAAGAGCGCTATGCGTGAAGGCAATGCCGGATTAAAAGCAGTGGATAAAAACGGGTATGTTTCTACAGAAGATGAATCGGAAAGTGTTTCAAAAACACTCGAATATGCTTATGACGACTGGTGTATTGCACAATTTGCAAAAGCAACAGGGAAAGCAGATGAATACAAATATTTTATCAAACGGGGACAGAACTTCAAAAACCTCTTTGATGCGTCAACGGGGTTTATGCGAGCCCGTTCCAATGGCGGATGGTTTAATCCTTTCGATCCTTTTGAAGTAAATTTCAATTATACCGAAGCCAATTCGTGGCAATACAGTTTTTCGGCTGTGCAGGATATGACCGGCTTTATTCAGTTGCATGGAGGAAAACAAAACCTGGCAAAAAAACTTGATGATCTGTTCAGCGTTTCATCCAAGACCTCGGGGCGCGACCAGAGCGATATAACCGGTTTGATTGGCCAGTATGCACACGGCAACGAGCCGAGCCACCATATTGCATATCTCTATCCTTTTGCCGGACAAGCTTATAAAACGCAGGAACTGGTTCACCGCATTCTCAGCACTTTATATCACAACAATCCTGATGGACTTACCGGTAACGAAGACTGCGGGCAAATGTCGGCATGGGCTGTAATGAGTGCCATGGGGTTTTACCCGGTTATACCGGGAACGGATACCTATGTAATCGGGACTCCCTGGTTCAGTAAAACGACCATTCACCTCGAAAATGGCAAGACGTTCGTTATAAAAGCAGACAATATTTCGGAACATAATTTTTACATCAGTTCGGCCAAACTCAACAATAAAACATATAATGCCTCCTATCTGAAACATGATGATATTCTGAATGGTGGTGAGCTGGTATTTACCATGAGTCCCGAACCAAACAAAACCTGGGGAACAGGAGCCGGAAACGAGCCATCCACTTCTGTTTCCGACAACCTGATTGTAGCAGCACCTGCCATACTGGAGGCCTCAAAATCGTTTAAAGACTCAAAAGTGATCAGCATGAGCGGCCCTGACGGTTCTCAAATTACTTACAGCCTGACAGGAACTGACGGAAAAACATCAACACAAACCTACCAGGAACCTTTCCGGATCGATCAATCATCGAAACTATATTTTTATGCCGAAAAAGACGGGATCAAAAGCCAGGGTGTTTCATCGGAATTTGTTAAAATGATTGATGATAAAAGCATTACGCTGACCTACCCGCCGGCAAATCAATATTCAGGCGGAGGCGTAAATAACCTGATCGACGGCATCCGTTGTTCCCCCGACTTCAAAGTTGGCGGTTGGCTGGGTTTTGAAAAAACCAACCTGGAAGCTCTAATCGATTTACGCGAAGTAAAACCAGTATCCACTTTTGGTGCCGGCTTCCTGCAGGACATTAATTCCTGGATTTTCATGCCTTCACAGGTTGAGTTTTTTGTATCCGAAAACGGAATGGATTACCACTCGGCCGGTATTGTTAAAAACGATATTCCTCAGGATAAAGATGGCGTATTCCTTAAAACTTTTGAAACGAAAACAGCTCCTGTAAATGCCCGGTATGTAAAAATCATAGCAACCAATATTGGTAATTGTCCTGCAGGACACAAAGCACAAGGCGGGGCTGCCTGGATGTTCGCTGATGAAATTATTGTAAAATAATCATCTGCAGGCTTTGCCAGGTATGATAAAACAAGAGCAGGCTGTTGTTTTTGTTCAGAAAACTACTCCTTAAACCCAACTGTTGCCTTTACCTTTTTACCACACTAATTTGAATTGCAAAATATCCGTATGAAAAAAAATGCTATGATCATTTCGTTGATAAAGGCTTCAAGGATCTCATTATTGATCATCACTATTTTTATTGCAGGTGCAACAGCAAAGGCTCAGCTGATAAACGACAGTAAAACATTAGCTGACATGCAGCTTATGTTGCAGAAACAGCAGCAAATGGCTACCGGAAGAAGCCAGCAGCTTTTTGATGTGTACCGTAGCCCGCTCACAGGTGATGAAAAACAGGCTCTCGACTATTTGTATGCCTATATGCCATTGAGCGATCTGGCCGATTATACCGGAGATTTTTTCCTTCAGCAGGTGCAGGCAGTCCTAAAAGCCCGTAACGAGACTGACTGGGGTAAACGTATTCCGGAAGATGTATTCCTGCATTTTGTGCTTCCAACCCGCGTAAACAACGAAAATCTTGATCTTTTCAGGGTTGTTATGTACGATGAAATAAAAAAGCGTATCAACGGAATGAATATGCACGATGCCGCACTTGAAGTAAACCACTGGTGCCACGAGAAAGTAACGTACCGGGGAAGCGACGACCGAACCAGTTCACCGCTTGCATCCGTAAAAACATCCTTTGGCCGCTGTGGCGAGGAATCAACCCTCACCGTCACCGCTCTGAGGACCATAGGCATTCCCGCACGGCAGGTATATACACCCCGCTGGGCACATTCGGATGACAACCATGCCTGGGTTGAAGTATGGATTGATGGCAGCTGGTATTTCCTGGGAGCCTGCGAACCCGACTCTGATCTGAATATGGGATGGTTCTCCGAACCGGCACGCAGAGCCATGCTGGTGCATACAAGGGCTTACGGCGCATATCACGGCACTGAGCCTGCCATTGACCGCCAGGAACGTTTTACCGAACTCAACCTGATCAGGAATTATGCTGCCGCAAAAAATATTTATGTTAAAGTTCTTACTCCTGACAATAAGCCGGTGGCAAATGCAATTGTGGAATACCAGTTGTATAACTATGCTGAGTTCTATCCTATTGCCAAAGGAACAACCGATCAAAACGGAATCAGTTCGATAACAACCGGTCTTGGCGACCTGCTGATATGGGCATACCAGGGCGAAAAATGGGGCTATGCAAAGATCTCAGTCGATAAAATGGATTCGGTTACCGTGGTAATCAATACTACTTATACCAGCGGCCAAGCCGTAAATTTTGATTTCATACCCCCTGTTGAAAAAACACCTCTAGCTGCAAAGATTACACAGAAAGACCGCGACCACAATGCCTTCCGGCTTCAGCAGGAAGACTCTATACGGACAGCATATATGTCGACATTCAGGGATTCGGCCTGGGTTGCTGCATTCGCTGCCGGACAAGACCTGGATGCAGTAAGGTTACTGCCGGTTTTCCGACAGAGTTACGGCAACTGGAATGAAATAGCTGATTTTATTTCAGGTACGCCAAAGTCGCAGAAAGACTGGGCTGTATATATGCTTGAGGCGATCTCCGAAAAAGATATCAGGGATACCAGGGCCGAAATCCTGAAAGACCACCTGTCACATGCCTTCAGCTACAACAATCCTGCTTCGGCCAGCGACAAGGAGTTTTTTGCACGTTATGTTATGAGTGGCCGTATCTCCAACGAAATGATGCTGTCATGGCGCGGTTTCCTGCAGCAACAGTTCCCGTATGATTTTGTGATGCAGTTTAAAACAGATGTTAATGTGCTGGTTGATTGGATAAAAGTAAATATCAGGATTGACAATACTGCAAATTTGCATTCGCGGGCACCGCTTTCACCGCGAGGGGCTTTTGAGCTCAGAGTAGCCGACAACCGTTCGCGCGATATCTTTTTTGTGGCTGTTTGCCGCAGCCTCGGACATGCAGCCCGTATAAACCCGGCTACCAGCCTTCCGCAATATCACAATGGCACCAGCTGGGTTAATGTTGCGTTCGAACCTGTTAATGAGAACATCACAGCTAAAGGCTTTGTCCATTTCGGGAATGCTGACGAAAGTATTGACCCCAAGTATGCCATTAACTTTACAATAGCACGTTATAACAAGGGTGTGTACCGTACTGTTGATTTCGATTTCGGATTAAAGATCAGCGAATTTGAAAACAAAACAGAAGTGGAAGCCGGAAAATACCTGCTCGTAACCGGTAACAGGCAAGCGGATGGAAGTGTGCTTTCGTCGGTTACTTTTTTCGACGTTCCGGCTGAAGTTACAACAGACATCAAAGTGAACATCCGGCAGGATTTCTCACCGGCTGAACCCTGGGCTACAATAGATCCGGCCGCATACAAATTCAGCCGCTACGCTGTCAAGGAAGAAATAGCTCTCAGCAAGCTGGTATCTGAACGTGGGGCTGTCCTTATTTGGATTGATCCTGACAAGGAACCATCAAAACATGTAATGGCAGATATTCCTGCTGTGAAAGATCTGATTGAGAAATGGGGAGGCGGTGTTATGTTCCTGTTTGCTAACGATAAGGTAAGCGCTTCGTTTAAACCGGCTAATTTTCCGGGTCTGCCGGCTCAGGCTATGTTTGCTTACGATAAAGGAGCCCGATTACTTACCGAAACAGAGCGCCTCAGGCACAGAAACAGCAGTTCCAACCTTCCGGTTATAATCATTACTGACAAAAACGGGAACCTTGTATACTATTCCGAGGGATACAAAATCGGCATAGGCGAGCAGATTGCAAAAGCCATTGCACCATTAAGATAAAAGAGAATCCATAAACCAAATTCCTGTTTTGCTGAAATCTGTTAAACCGCTGATTTCTGCTGATTGAGAGTGAATACTCTGATTCCCGATAAATACTTCAGCATACCGAATAAAAAACAACATCAATACATTACTTTTGCAATATACTGATACACTACCTTAAATCTCATTTTCTCTAAGCTTAGCCGCCTTGAAACAGCGGGAAACATTTCAAAAAAATGCCATTTGTTACTGACAGTCACCTTAAAACATTCGTTGAAGCAGCTCATCGCATAGGGACACACCAATTGTTGCTTTGCAGTAGCGGCAACCTTTCGTGGAGGCTAAACGAAGAAATTATGTTAATTTCGCAAACAGGCTCATGGCTTCCCTACCTGAGCAAGGACCAGGTGAGCATCAGCCGGCTTTCGGATGGGATGATCATTAACAATGTGAGCCCTTCGATGGATAGCGGGTTTCATTTCGGCATTATGCGCCAGCGGAAAGATGTAAATGTTATATTGCATTTCCAGTCGCTTTACGGCACCACCCTGGCTTGCCTGCCTGATCCGCCGACAAACTTCAACGTGATAAACGAAATACCGGCATACATCGGGAAAATCGATATGCTGCCCTATATATGCCCCGGCTCGCCTGAGTTAGGCATCCGGGTAACCGAATCCATAAAAACGCACGATCTGGTTGTACTGAAAAATCATGGGCAGGTGGTTGTCGGGAAAAATTTTGACGATGTAATTCAGAAAGCCCTTTTCTTTGAACTGGCCTGCGGTATCATTATGAGGAGCCGCGATCAGGCTGTCCGGCTTACTGATGATCAAATATGTGAGATGGACAAATACATGAAGAAATCTCCTTCTTTTTAACATTACATCACAAAAACCCATACATGTAACATATGAGTAACGGACATCAGCTAGTTTCAGGAAGTATAATAAGGCTGAAGCCGGAGTTTGAAGATCAATATATTACGTTACACAAACACACTTTCCCAGGTGTACTGAAATGTATACAAAAGTCAAATATCAGCGATTATTCTATTTTTCTGCTCAACGGCATTCTTTTCAGCCATATGGTATATACCGGCCATGACTTTGTAGCTGATATGAAGGCCATCGGAGAAGATAGTACTACCCGCGACTGGTGGAAGCTTACCGACCCCATGCAGCAGCCCATTGAACCGAGGAAAGATAATGAATGGTGGGCGGACTTAAAACTCTGGTTCCAGGCTGATTTCCCAGCTACGACCGCAGGAAAAACGCTGCGTTATGCCTATTCATTTCCTGCTCCTGCTGAAATGACTGATGCTGCCCCCGATCAGTTTTTTGGCGATATCGATTTCTGGGGAACAACGTATGATCTGGAAGCATTCAGAATTTTTAAAGGACATGGTAATGTGTATGTATATCTTGAAACATCAGAGGCTTCGGATCACATGTTTCTCCTCGAGATTATAGCCAGGGTGCTGAAAACCGATTCTTCACCGGCAGCCATGACCGAAGTATTTCATACAGGGAATAAAATATCCGCTCCTTCATCATCTGAAAAAAAAGTCTTCGTCACCGGTTGTTTCGACCTGTTGCATAGCGGGCATATTGCATTTCTGCAGGAAGCTGCCGTATATGGCGAACTTTATGTTAGTATTGGCGCCGACGAAAATGTACACCACCTCAAAGGTCGTTACCCTGTCAATACTCAATCGGAGCGAAAGTATATGATTGATGCACTTGCATGCGTTAAAAAATGCGTGGTTAACTCCGGATGGGGTTATATAGATTTCGAAAAAGAATTGCGCGAAGTGATGCCCGATGTGTTTGTGGTGAACGAAGATGGTCATACTCCATCCAAGCAGGCACTTTGCAACGAAATGGGCATTGAATACCATATCCTCAAGCGGATTCCGCATGCCGGTCTGCCGGTCCGCTCAACCACAACGCTGCGCACCGAATGCACTATTCCTTTCCGTATCGATCTGGCGGGAGGATGGCTCGATCAGCCGTTTGTATCAAAACATTATCCCGGCTCAGTACTTACGATAAGCATTGAGCCCACCATCGAATTTAACGACCGCAGCGGCATGTCGTCGAGTACCCGCCGGAAAGCCATTGAATTGTGGCGCAATGAGATACCTCACGGCGATGCCGAACACCTGGCAAA
Organism: uncultured Bacteroidales bacterium; assembly: GCA_903822525.1. GTDB lineage: Bacteria > Bacteroidota > Bacteroidia > Bacteroidales > UBA4417 > UBA4417. Next base: position 29,114 of record CAIJPI010000088.1, read on the forward strand.
AATGCTGTTCAGTTTTGAAAACCCTCCTGGTACGGCTGAAGTCTCCGGATCGCAGGACTCGCTCGGAATCGTACTTCCCGGCCTGAATAAACTGGACTACAACGGAAACTACTGGCCCGGCAAAATCACATCCATTGCAGATGATGAACTGCTGAACTGGATCGAAAGGAACCTCTACCTGGTAACACTGGGTCCGCGTGTTAACTCCTACAGCCCCTTGTCAAATACTCACATACATCCCAAAGGTGCCCAAGCTCTTGCTGATGCTGCCGATGATTGCTGGAATGCAATTATAAATAAAGATATACAGAAATTCGGCGATGCATTCAGGCGCTCTTTCGAAGCACAGATCGCCATGTTCCCGAATATGGCCGACGATGATATTCTCCGTACCATTGCGAAATATAAAGATAAAGCCTGGGGATGGAAACTGTCAGGGGCCGGCGGTGGTGGTTATATTATCCTTGTATCCGACACACCGGTTGAAGGAGCCATGCAGATTAAAATCAGGAGAAAAAACAATTTATAGTCACGGGATTCCGGCTAAATCAGGTTGCACATGCAACTTATACTAACTAGCTTTTGGACTTCAACATAAATCAAAACTATGATCGAAAAACACAAAATCGTAAGCAAAGAGTCTATTCTACCTTTCGTATTAGTTTCGGCACTTTTCTTCCTTTGGGCGTTGCCAAATAACCTGAACGATATCCTCATACCGCAGTTTATGAAATCGTTCGAATTAAGCCGTCTGCAGGCAGGTCTTGTTCAATCAGCGTTTTACCTGGGTTATTTTTTATTTGCCATGCCGGCAGCGCTTATCATGGATAAATATAATTACAAAACAGGGCTTATCATCGGATTGCTTCTTTTTGCAAGCGGATGCTTCCTTTTCTGGCCTGCTGCCAGTGCCGGTAATTACATGTTTTTCCTATTTGCACTTTTTGTTATAGCAAGCGGTCTGGCTTTCCTCGAAACAGGATCGAATTCCTTTATTGCTGTGCTGGGTGATCCTGCTACTTCCGAACACCGTTTGAATTTCTCGCAGTCCTTCAATCCACTTGGATCGATGACAGGAGTGCTTATTGGCACCGTTTTCATTTTCTCGGGCACCGAATTATCAAACGTCAGTATAGAAACCATGAAATCAGCTGGAACATACAAAGCATACCTTCATGATGAAATAGCACGTGTAGGTCCACCCTACCTGGTTATCGGCAGCATTATACTTGTTTGGGCCTTTTTAATTTGGCGTACCCGGTTTCCGGAAGAGAAAAAGATAATATCAGCCGATGGCGACACCAAAGGAAAACTATCTGCATTGATTCATTATCCTCATTTCCTGAAAGGGGTTGCCGCGCAGTTTTTTTATGTGGGCGCCCAGGTAGGCACCTGGAGTTTCATGATTCAGTACCTGAAGGATTATATGCAGAAATCAGAAAAGGAGGCCGGAGCACTGCTGTTTATTTCCATACTTGCCTTTGGAATCGGGCGTTTTGCTGCTACTGCGCTTATGAAAAAATTCGAACCCCGAAAACTGATGGGAGCATACAGCATTTTTAATGTTGCATTATGCACGCTGGCAATCCTCACACCCGGAATCATAGGCGGATGGGCACTGGTGGCAAGCAGTTTCTTTATGTCGCTGATGTTTCCAACCATATTTGCACTGGGAATCAAAGGACTTGGTCCCAACACAAAACTAGGCGGTTCGGTGATCATCATGGCTATCATAGGCGGTGCTGTTTCTACACCCTTAATGGGACTGATATCCGATACAACACACAGTATGGCATTGGCTATCACTGTTCCATTGGCCTGCTATGTTTTCATCATTTATTACTCTTTTCTTGGCTCCAGGCCATCAGGTCCATTGTACCTGACGCCTGTAAAAGCTGATAAGGTTGAACCTCAAAACTGAAATCCGAAGTAAAATATTCATGTCTACACGCTGTAAATCCGAACCCATATGAAATCAGTTCTTGCCACTTTCATTATGCTGCTGGCCAGTATTAATATGCTAAATGCCCAGGAGCATGAAACCCCTTACATCGTTCCAACAGATCCTGAAGTAGTAAAAAACATTGAAGAGTGGCAGGATCTGAAATTTGGCATATTCATGCACTGGGGAACTTACAGCCAATGGGGCGTTGTCGAATCCTGGAGCATATGTCCCGAAGATGAAGGCTGGACCCAACGCAGAGGGGCATATTCAAATGACTATTATACGTATAAAAAAGCATATGAGGACCTGCAGAAGACATTTAATCCGATTAATTTCAATCCCGACAAATGGGCAACAGCAGCTAAGGATGCCGGATTCAAATATATGATCATCACTTTCAAGCATCACGACGGCTTTTGCATGTACGACAGCAAATACACCGATTATAAAATTACAAGTCCGAATACGCCCTTCCATACCAGCCCTAAGGCAGATGCCGGAAAGGAAACTACAACAGCTTTCCGGAAACAAGGGTTTAAAATAGGCACCTATTTCTCAAAACCTGACTGGCATTGCGAATCATACTGGTGGCCTTATTTTCCACCCAAGGACCGCAATGTAAACTATGACCCGAAGCGATATCCTGAACGCTGGCAGCAATACAAAGATTTCACCTATAACCAGATAGAAGAAATCCTGTCAAACTACGGTAAAGTCGACATTCTCTGGCTCGATGGTGGTTGGGTAAGACCAAAACAGAGCATTGACCCAAACATCGACTGGCAGAAAACCATCCCATATGATCAGGATATCGATATGGCAAAAATTGCTGCCATGGGACGCAGGCATCAGCCGGGCCTGATTGTAGTGGACCGTTCGGTAAGCGGTGAATTTGAAAACTACCGTACACCCGAGCAGCAGATTCCGGAGATCCCTCTCGATTACCCATGGGAAACATGTATGACAATGGCTTCGTCGTGGTCGTATGTACCCGGTGATATATATAAACCAGCCGGCACTATTATCCATTACCTTGTCGACATTGTTGCCAAAGGAGGCAATTACCTGCTGAATATAGGGCCAAGCCCTTTGGGCGACTACGATACGATTGCCTATTCGCGCATGAAAGAAATAGGTGCCTGGATGAAAATAAACGGGGACGCCATATATGGCACCAGGCCTGTTGCACCCTATAAGGAAAACAACATCTGCTTTACACAGAATAAAGATAAACGGGTGAATGCGATATACCTGGCCGGTAATGAGGAAACCAAACTTCCTCCGTTTATTACCCTGAAAGGCATAAAACCAGCTCAAAAATCTACTATTCAATTGCTTGGATCAACCCTTAAGCTGAAATGGAAAACGGTGAATGGTGAAACCCGGATCATCATTCCCGAATCTTTGCAAAAAGCACCTCCCTGCAGCTTTGCCTGGACCTTTACCATAAGCCAGGTTGAGTAGATAGCAATTCAGGAAGTACCTGAAAACGAAAATCCCGGGTCTGTTGAATGAACAGATCCGGGATTTTTTTTGAATTTTCTTCTGGAAGCTAATTTCTACAGAAAAGATTCAGGCTGATTTATTTCTTTTCGAACTCTAACAGTTCCACATCAAATACAAGGGTTGAACCTTCAGGAATAGGACCGGTTTTTTTATCACCGTAAGCCAGTCTGGCAGGGATATACAGCATATATTGCGAACCTGGTTTCATCATTTTCAGGGCTTCTGTCCATCCGGCAATAACACCGTTAACCGGAAATTCAAGAGGTTCGCCTCTTTCGCGTGACGAATCGAAAACCGTTCCATCGATAAGAGTACCGGTATAGTGTACCGAAACCATATCGTTATCATCAGGTGAATCGCCTGAGCCTTCTTTAATGACTTTGTACTGTAAACCGCTTTGAGTTTCAACAACGCCTTCCTTCAGTTTGTTTGCTGCAAGGAATTCCTCACCCAACATCGTATTCTTAGTCATTTCCTGCCCTGATACCGCTGTCTTCTTGGCACTCATGTCCTGCTGCCAGCATGTCATAATAGTCCCGATTTGCTCCTGAGTAAAAAGAGTATCCGTCATGGCCTGAGCATCGCTGAATCCTTTAAACACCAGTTCCTTGTTCAGTTGAAGCGAATTTTTTGCAAAATTATGAGCGATTTCGGAACCGATTATATAGCTGATTGTATCGTTATTATTAGCAAATACCGGAACAGAAGCTACTGCTTCACCTTTTTTATTCTTCTTATTCTTTTCTTTTTTCTGGGCATAGGCCTGGGAAGAAACAGCTGCTACTAACACCAGTGTAACAGCAAGTAAAATGTATTTTCTCATATAAATAATTTTGTTTTCGCAAAAGTATAGAAATATTTTTATGTGATATAATTAAAAGATGTTAAATAGAATACCGGAATCCTAAGCCGGGTAACAGTATTTATATAGATAATACAAGCCATTTTATAACTGTTTAGAAGCAGTCAGAATAGAAAAGCCCTTCCATTGATTGTGTGAAAAAGCCGTGCAACTCTGCCTGATTTGCTCAGATCAGGGAAATGCTTTATACAATACTGACCGAATCCTCCCCTATCAGCGGTTCACCGCGGTAACGGCGGAAAATCTGGGCTACGGTAAGTACATCTTTGGTGCAGTAATGTACAATACGTGGCAGATCGTTCTCTTTATAATAAACTTCGGCAACCTGGCTTCCGTCGATATCATCCTTTGGAGTAGGGATACCAAATATAGCTGCGAGCAGATCGAGGGAGGTATAGTTTTTATAATCGCCGAATTTCCAGAGTTCCATCGTATCCAGGTGATTGACTTCCCATGGCTTTTTGCCCGACAGATCGAGTATCTGGGGAATTGCAATTCCGAGAATAAGCATACGGCGTGCCATATAAGGAAAATCGAATTCCTTGCCGTTATGTGCACACAGCAAATGTTCGGGCCGGTTGTAACGTTTGTTCAGCAATTCGGCAAATGCTGTGAGCACGGCTTTTTCATCGTGGCCCGAAAAGGACTTTATCCTGAATTCACCTTTCATAAAAGCTCCTATCGAAATGCAGATGATCTTCCCGAATTCGGCATAAATCCCGGCCCTGCCATACAACTGTTCTGGCGAGGGGGTCTCCATAGCCGGATTATTGTTTGGCGAAAGCCGTTCGGCCTTCTTATTCCAGAGTTTTTGCATCCGCTCGCTCAACTGACTGTATTCAGCAAAAGCAGGAACCGTTTCAATATCCAGAAACAGCACGTTTTCAATATCAATTCTATCAAGCATAATAATTGATTTTAGTATTGATTTACAATATGTTAACTTAAAAGCAGAATAATGATACGAACTTTCATATCCGGAAACCATCAGCAGACGGGTACTTCCGGTTTTAAACTTAAATATCCTTTTATACTTGCTGATATAAAATTACAAAGTTTTTAGTATCCATCCTCTCATTTCATGTAATTTTATGCCATGGAAAAGCCATGATTGTATAGTATTACCAAAGATGATATCACTACCGATCAGTTCTCCTCCTTAGTACCCAAATTAAATAAATACAGATGAATAAAATTCATGCTGTCGTCCTGATATTTCTGGCTGCTTTAACAACTATACTTATTGCTGCCTGCGACACAAAGGAAGATGCCGAATACCCTGCCATCACCGTGACACTGCCTATGCCCGGAAGCATTTTCGAAAATGGAGATACTATCAGGTTTCATGCGTTATTCAGCGACAATACAAAACTTACCAGCCTCGAAGTAATGCTTCTGGACCAGGATAATAAGCCTATGCTATCGGCAATCAACAGGATACCGGAGGGAAATCCATTCACCTGGCAGGGCGATTACTGCATTAATGATCCAATGCTTCCTAACGGAGTTTACCAGCTCAGGTTCCGGACCTCCGACGGGCTGAATGTATCAAACCATTTTGTTGAGATCCAAATTCATGAACTGGCCAGGGAAATGCTGTACCCGCTTATTGTAACTCACCCTGAACAGGACAAATGGACCGCATACCGGCTGACGTCAAAAAATACATGGCAGGAATTCTATTCCCAAACCGGCGATTACTGCGGTTCAGCTGTTAATTCGCCTGCATCACAGTTCTATATCTGTGGTATAAGCCTTTCGAATCTTACAGCGGTTCACCTGCCTGACGGCATTCCCCTATGGAATATAAAACCTGTTTTCAATCAGTCGATGCGCTGGTTCGAAAGCATTTCATTTACGTATCCCCAACTTTACGTTTCCTGTGCCGAAGGAAATATAAGGGGCTATGATAAAACAGGAAATGAAATTTATAAATCGCAAACCTATGCCACGGCTGTCCCGAAGCTTTCGGTCACCACAAGAAACATGGTTATCGGCACATTTAAGGATTCTTTCAGCACCGACAGGTTCCTGCTTGCTTTTCACAACCCCGGCGGATTAATGCTGAACAGCAAATATATACAAGGCGATGTAACCGGTATTCTGAATACAACTGCCGATAAAGTACTGGTATTCAGCAACAGCAACGGGGAAGGCGAAATATCGCTTTACAATGGTACCGACAATACCCTTATTCTGTTGCATCCATTTTCAGAAGGGATATTTGGCGAAGTTGCAGCGCTCGATACTGATAACTACCTGATCACATCCAGCGCCGGACTCTACCGTTACCAGCTCAGCAACAACAGCCTAACGCTTTTTGTGGCAGGCATGGTATATGGCAACATTGCCTGCGACAATACATCCCAGCGAATTTATGCATGCTCTAAAAATACAATGAGCGTATATACTTTCCCCTTTCCTGACTTACTTGAAACATACCCTTTACCCGATTCAGCCATAGATCTGCATCTTGTTTTTAATAAATAACACGAAAATTGCAAAAACGTATTCTCACAACAACAGCCGACGGTTCACACACCCTGTTTGTACCTGCACTGAATGAGCACTACCATTCAACTAACGGAGCACTCCAGGAATCGGAACTTGTATTTATTAACCATGGCCTGCATTA
>CAIJPI010000089.1 GCA_903822525.1 uncultured Bacteroidales bacterium
CCCAGTGGCAGGAACGATGAAAAGCTGGCCTATGAAATCATTAAATGTCTGTTTCCGGGAGCGGTAGATGATGTTTTTACCATCGGGTGTCCAGCCCAGTACAATGTTGTTCGGGCCCATCCTGTCGCTGATATCGTCGCGTCCCAAAGTTGCCGTTGTCGTAATTCGGGCAGGGACACCGCCCTGTGCCGGAATGGTATACACTTCGGTATTTCCATCGTATTGTGCTGTAAACGCAACAGTTTTACCATCGGGCGAGAAATGCGAAAACATTTCATATCCTGCATCGCTGGTAAGTTTTCGTGCCATTCCACCGCTAAGGGGAACTGTATATAAATCTCCGGCATAGGAGAAAACAACCTGGTTGCCATAAAGGGTTGGAAAACGGAGAAGGCGTGCTTCTTTCTGCGCTGAAATGAGCAAAGGAAAGAAGAGCAAGAATGTTAAAAGAAAGGCGTTAAAGGATCTACGTTTCATTTTGTGGAGATAAATTTAGTAAGAGATTATCTGCGACAAAGTTAAATAATTGGTTGTTCGGATTCCTTGAAAAATAATACTTATTATGTTGTTTTCAGAAAATTTTCAGAATCTTATAAGTATGCATGTGTATTTATTATAGTTTGAAGTAGTTGCATATTTTTAAAGTAAAATGCAAATATTGCTTTTGGATATATTGAAATTTAAAAAAATAGTTCATTGATTTATTGATTAATTGACTATATTTGTTAAATGTGTTATAAAGAATAGTTCTTATTTGGCTGAACACCAAAAATCGTGCATGTGAAAGTGAAACACGAAGTAAAACAAAGGAGTAGCCGATTCCAAAATCAAAAATTATTATTGAATCGAATCTTTTATCTTATAACAATTTAAATTTATTTTTATGAGAACTAAAATTTTATTAACATCAATTGCTTTTGTTAGCATTATAATATTTGCGCTCATTTTTAACAGGTGCACTAAAGATGATAAGTCAGCAAAAGATAATAATATCAACAAAGAAAGTATCGTAATAAAAACAGAAGATGCAACACCTGCAACCGTAACGATAAATTGCGTTGGCACTTGTTCCGGAGGAAACAATTGTGGTACTGTTATTCGGCCAGGTACTGGACTCATTGAATGTAATTGTACTGATTGTAAAATGTCGATTAAAAATGATAATCCTTCAAATATAAGTATGGTTTCGAAAGCAGATATGAAAAAAATAGCTGCTCATTTATTAGATTATTTTCAGCGTATTCATGGGACTTCTGATTATTTAATGTCAAATTATAAGCAAACATATTATGATTTGGTTGAAGTTATAGAAATTGAATATTTTTTAACTAATAATCCTACCGTATACTTTAGCCTTTTCATTGTTGTTAAGTACCCTGATCCAAGTAATAAATCCGTGCCAGGAGGGAGTACAACAGTTGTTGATTGCAGAGGAGCTTGCGATACTACCACAATTTCATGTGTTGAAGTCTATAACACACAGACTGGTGAAGTTTATTGTAAATGTCAAAGTGATAATTGCAAGATGATAATTGAAAAAATTGACTAATTTGATTCCATCATCCAATTTTAACTAAATTCAATATTCAACATAATAATTGGTTTGAGCGATGACGTGTAAATAATTCATTCTGAATTAATAAATGTTAAAACAGTTAGTGCAGATTTTATTTTTGCTCGTCATTGCTTTTTTAAACTAAGTGATTTTGGATTTTGAATATTAATTATGAGTTGAAAGACCTGTTATCATTCAAGAAAGATCAGATTCCTTTTATGTATATAATAATTTTTGCATAATAATAAATCGCTGAATATCAATTGATAAGCTCTTTTTGTATCCAAAAAAGCATTTAGCGGAAATTTCACATAATCTATAGAAACGTGATGTTACTTTAGTTGGTAATTTTCATAAATCTTGTCTTAGGAATAGGCAAAAACAATATTAAAAACAGGTTGATTTTTTGCTTTGTTTTTAAGTTTTACTATCTCTATGCTGGATTAAAACATTAATTTAGCCGCACAAATTCAAAAAGACTCCTATGGATTTAATTGTTACTGATAGTTGGTTTTTTACCTGGGTATTACTACCCGGATTGATCTTTTTTGCCCGTATTCTCGATCAGAGTATTGGCACACTGCGGCTTATCTTCCTTTCGAAAGGGATGAAATATATTGCGCCCTTCCTTGGATTTTTCGAGGTGATCATATGGCTGCTTGCAGTAGGGCAGATCATGCAGCACCTTGACAACTGGTTGTGTTATGTAGCCTACGGTGCAGGTTTTGCGATGGGTAATTTTATAGGTATCACGCTGGAAGAGAAATTATCGATCGGTACTTCAATCATCCGGGTTATTTTATCAGGCGAATCGCCTGAGCTTATTTCAGCGTTGAAATCGCAGAATTTCGGACTCACTATTCTGGATGCTGAAGGTGCCAAGGGGAAGGTTAAAGTTCTTTTTTCGATTATCAGGAGAAAGGAAATTCCGACTTTTCTGAACACCCTGCACCTGCATCACCCTTCAGCTTTTTACACCATCGAGGATGTAAAAGAAGCTAAAGAAGGTGTTTTTAAGCGTAACCGTCAGAAATCGCTGGGTAATAGCCTGGCTTCGTTATTGAAGAAAGCAAAGTAGACAACTGTTGCATTATCTATCGTATTATTGTGTCGTTTAAATAAAAATATACGGGAACTAAAATCGCTATATTATCTTCCAAAGGCCTTGCCGGCCGGACACTGATTGCACAAAACCTTTTCAGGACAGCGTTCATTGCGGGTCTTCGCCCTGTTCAACTGGCATGTTTCGATATAGTGAAACCGGATTTGATCGACATGATTAAGGATCAGGTTCATTCGTCTGTTAAAATATACGCTTCCGTGCCCGTTTCCGATAAAACACGATGCAGGTATTGCGGACTGTGTTCAGGGTATTGTCCTGAAAAAGCCATACAATTTAACCGTTATATTCCTTCGGTAACTTTGATAGTTTCGAAATGTACAGCCTGCGGTAGCTGTGTATCAGCGTGCACACGAAACGGGATTCGCATACAGGAACGCTTAGCAGGTGAAATTGTTGAGTGCAGGCTTGGAGATGGGTTTTTTATTGCCGGCCGGCTGGATGAAGCCTCTCAATATCAGATTCCATTGGCAAATGCTTTGATAAGCAGGTTAAATAACGAAGCAACAGTAATCTGTGATTTCGGTCCTGGAGTTGATACTCATGAAATCCCTGGTATTACTGCAATGGATATGGCAGTGGTAGTGTTGCAGGCAGAGCCCCTTTGGGAGGAAAATCTGACTGTCATGTTGCAGCAACTTCATGAGAGGAATATCCCTGCAGGTTTGATATTAAACAAGGTGAAAAAAGATTTACTA
>CAIJPI010000090.1 GCA_903822525.1 uncultured Bacteroidales bacterium
CTCTGAGCACTGAGCACTAAGCACAAATGATTTTCCACATTTTCCTTAAACAGAACCATACTATTTAACTTAATAGTAATATCCGGGAGCAGGATAAGTCAGGAACCATAAATAATTTGGTTCTGATATAGCATATGGTTGAATGAATTCCACTTCTTAAAAAGGGCATAGTGCCTGGCTCTTATTTCTGCCTATTTTTCATTCATCTAACCTACCAACTAAACTCTCTGTGCGCACAGCACTGAGCACATAGCACTAAGCACTCTACACTAAGCACTCTGCACATAGCACTAAGCACTCTGCACATAGCACTAAGCACTAAGCACATAGCACACAGCACTAAGCACTAAATCCCCCCATTTCCTTAATAAAAATCAGAAAAATTAACTGACATATTAAGCCTGTCACTTTTAGTCTTCGCCTCTGGTGATACTTATATCATACTTTTTCATTTTCCTGCTGAGTGCATCCCGGGTTATTCCCAGCGCATCAGAAGCTGCCTGTTGATTGTATTTGCAGCGCTGCAGTGTACTACGAATAATCTTAATCTCATTTGCTTTCAGATCAACCAGCTCGTCTTTTATAATTACAGCTTCCTGTTTTTGCGGTTTAACACGGAAATCAGCAATTCCAAGTGTATTACCTTTGCAAAGAATAATAGCTCTTTCGGTCATATTCCTCAATTCCCTTACATTTCCCGGGAAGTCATAATTCCTAAGGTCTTTAAAAACTTCCGGGGATACCTGAATATTGGGCCTGTTGAAGCGTGTAGAAAAGAAATCGACAAAATGCATCACCAGGGGCTCAATATCGTCAGGTCGTTCGCGCAAGGCCGGAATATGTATATGAAGTGTATTCAGACGGTGAAGCAGATCGAGTCTGAAATTTTTCCGCTCCACCCTTTTTTCTATATCATGATTGGTGGCCGAAATAACCCTGAAGTCGGTTCGGATCTGGCTTGTATCCCCTACCCTTGTTATTACTTTCTCCTCGGTAGCCCTCAGAATCTTTGCCTGTAGGTTGAAAGGCATATCCGCAATCTCATCCAGAAATAAGGTTCCCTGGTTGCAAACTTCAAAATAGCCCATTTTATCGGCAAAGGCACCTGTAAACGATCCTTTTTTATGCCCAAAGAATTCACTCTCCAGGAGAGTTTCGGTTATAGCACTGCTGTTAACGGCACAAAAAACATGATCCTTTCTTGGACTCGAGTAGTGAATGATCCTGGCAATATTTTCTTTCCCGGTTCCGCTTTCGCCGGTAATCAGCACATTGGCGTCGGGGTAATTGGCGGCTGTGGTGGCTTGTTCAAAAACTTCCAGAATTTGCGGGCTGACACCAATAAACTGGCGGTCAATTTTTTCTTCAAGGCTTTTCGAGATCAGAGAATTCCTTTCCTCCATCTGCTTAAGCCTTCGTTGCATTTGAAGATATTTCTGTGTACGTTCAATAGCAATCTGTATATCAATAAAACGGAATGGTTTACGCAAATAATCGAAAGCACCCAGACGCATGGCTTTTATAACAGTATCCATATCGCCGTGAGCCGAAATAATTATTACTTCCATACGGGTATACTGGGCCTTCACCTCTTTCAGAATATCAAGCCCGTTTACACCCGGCAGGCGCACATCCAGAATCAGAAGGTCAATTTCATGATTACTTAGTATTCTTTTCCCCTCTGCAGCAGTATTAGCCTCAAACGATTCATAATCTGTTCCTTCAAAAAACCCGCTCAATTCCTCCGTGAATTGCTTCTCATCATCCAGAATCAGAATTTTAATCTTGTCTTTCTTTTCCATTATCATTTCTCCTTTTGAGCATCCAATACTAATTTTATTTTTGTCCCGCGCATGCTGTCACTGCTTATGTCGATGGTGCCGTTCATTTCCTTTATAATCTGGTAGCATATTGACAATCCGAGACCGGTGCCTTTACCTTCATCTTTTGTGGTATAAAAAGGCAGAACCACGTGATTGATATCGTCATCACTGATGCCACTTCCATTATCAGTTACTTCAACAATCAGTAACTGGTTTGCAACATACGATTTGATTCCGATAATCATTTCGATGTATTCGTCAAATTTATTTTTTCGTTCAATAACTGCATCTTTAGCATTCACCAGCAGGTTCACAATCACCTGCTCAAATTTATAGGTGTTGCCATAAATTTGCGGGATCTGTTTGTCAAGTTGAAGATTCAGGACAATACCCAGATGTTTAAACTGTTCAGTTATCATGGAAACTGCACTTTCGATGCTAGAATTTATATCGAATGCAGTAAGAACATAATCGTCGTGGCTTCTCGAAAATGCTCTTACATGATCGATAATATTCCTGATCCGGATGATATTCTCAAATATCTTATCCGATTTATTTTTCAGAAACGCAACGTCGATACTTTCGGTTTTAGTTGATTCATATAAGAGCTTATCCATTACCATCGAGATAATATTTAAGGGCTGGTTGATTTCATGCGCAATACCTGAGGCCATTTCCCCAAGGTTGGCCATACGATCGGCATGGATTTGCTTGGTCTCCATTTTTTTTCGCTGTGATATATCGCGAATAATGATCATAAATGAAAAAAGCATTCCGTCGGCTCCCTGTATCAAAGTTGAACTTGCTTCGGATAGAAAAACAGTGTAATTCTTCTTCCTGATTTTTATCTCAACATTCTGAACAATCCCTTCGTTCATTGTTTTTTCAATCACTTCACGGAAAGTCTGTTTTTCTTCTACAGGTATAAAAACTGAAAAATGCTTTCCTAACAATTCTTCCCGGTTTTCGTAGCCGAATAATTCAATACCAATTTCCGAAACATCCGTGATTCTTCCTTTCAGATCGGTAAGAAAAATACCATCCGGGGAAGCATTCAGCATGGTTCTGTATTTTTCCTCGCTTATTTTCAGGGTCTGCTCTGCCTGTTTTCGTTTGGTGATATCCTGTCCAATTCCCAGCAGGTCGCCGTTTGGCAAAGAGATATTGGTCCATGTAGTCTCAATAACAGTTCTGTATTTGGTAGCAGTTGTAAAATCTTTCCACCCCAGTCGCTTTTTACTCATGAATTCAATCATTTCCTTGTAAGCTTCGGGTTTGGGGTAGCATTGCTCAAGTATATTTTCGGTTTCCCATTCCTCCAGCGTCCATCCCAGTTTGCTAACCAATTCCTGGTTTACAATCTTGATATTACCTTCTTTATCAAAGTAGGTAATCATAACCGGAATATGATCAAAAATCCCCTGGAGTATTTCACGTTGCCTGTTCATCTCTGTTTCGGTGCGCTTCCGTTCGGTGATATCCTGCACAGTACCTATGCTTTTGATTGGCAATCCCGATTTATCGAATTCCTGTTTCCCTTCAGCAACAATATTATGAACCGAACCGTCATGGTGTATAACCCGGTATTCGCTGGATGGGGAATCCCCCTGGAATAAATTGCTGTTATTATGGCTGGCTAACAACTCAACATCATCAGGATGCATTACCTTGAGAACGGATTCAGGCTTTCCATCAAACGTTTCGGGACTGATGTCGAAAACACGATACATTTCTTTCGACCATTTTAATGCACCCGTTAACATATCCCATTCCCAACTACCGATATGTGCAATACGCTGTGCCTCAGCAAGGTTTAATTCGCTGCTTCGCAGAATATCCTCCGCCTGTTTGCGTTCGGTAATATCAACCATAACAGTCAGGAAGAATTTCACTCCCTGGCTTTCGATGATTTCACCCGAAAACAGCCCATTGAGTATTTTACCTGATTGCGTTACGACTTCCAACTCTAAATTATGGATAAAACCTGTCTGAACTAATTCTGATGAAGCTTCTTGTTGTTTATCTGATTCGATAAAAAGCCCAAGGTCAACAGCAGTTTTACCAATTATTTCTTCTTTTGTATACCCGGTTTTTGAAAGAAAAGTATCATTAACATCGGTAAAAACGCCTTCCGGAATTGATGTAATAGCAATAAGCGCAGGGTTGTTATCGAAAATCTTATTAAATTTTTGCAAGGCCTCCTGTTCAGCACTCAGGTTTTTAGACAAACCGAATATACAGTCTTTTCCATCCCATTTACCAAACCACACATGGGTCTCAACCGGAACATAGGATCCGTTTTTCCTGGCTAGGGGCAGTGGGCAGGAGTCACGTTTACCCGCAAACATATCACTGAATATCTGTTCGGCTTCAGCTCGCATTCCTTCAGGGTTCAGATTTAACACGTGCATCCCTTGCAGGTCTTCTTTTGAATAGCCCAGGGTACTGCAAAGAGCTTCGTTTACATAAATAATTTCTCCCTGCGTATTGCCAACTATAACCATATCGTTCATTGTCTCGAAGAAGGTACGGAAGTTGACTTCACTGGATTTTAGCTTTTCCTCAAGTCGTTTTTGTTCAGTAATGTCCCAGTTGGTACCTATCATTCGAAAGGGCTTCCCTGACTGGTCGCGCATTACAACGGCATTGGCTCTTATGGTATGAATGGAACCGTCAGGCCAGCAGACCCTGAACTCGGTATCAAATTCTTTTTCCCCGCGAATAGCCATCTGGATTTCAGCATCACTCTGCTCTTTATCATCCGGGTGAACACCTGCAAGCCAAAATTCATAGGCGGGTTTTAAATCTACTTTATTATATCCGTAAAGAGCAAACATATGATCGTCCCACAACAGGTGACCCGTATCAATATCCAAATCCCATACCCCTACTCCACCCGCCCGAACAGCTAATTCCATCCTGGCAGTTGTTTGACGAAGCGTTTCCTCTGCCTGCTTACGCTCCGTAATATCGGTATGTGTGCCAAACATCATAAGCGGCTTACCCTCGTCGGTGCGTGTTATAATACGTCCACGATCGTGGATCCAAATCCAGTGTCCATCCTTATGCTGCATGCGGCTTTCGCAATCGAAATAAGGCAATTCACCTGAGAAGTGTCGATCCAGTAATTCATCCGATTGTTTACGATCTTCAGGATGAACAAAAGCCTCCCATGTTTTAATGCTCATCGGGAACAACTCATCAAGCGTATACCCGAACAGTTCGGCCCATATATCATTAAAAACAGTTTCCCCTGTTTGAACATTCCATTCCCATGTGCCGACATGTGTACCTTCAATTATACTTTCCAGGCGCCAGTGGGCATCCTGAACATCACTTTCTGCTTTTTTACGTCTAGTGATATCAATAACATTCAGCAGACATTGTTTTCCGTTCCCAATAAGCATCCCTTCTATGTGCACATATCTGGGTTCACCCAAAGTTTCGAGAATAACCTCACATATTTCTTTCGTATTGCCGGTAAGGACCTTTTGAAAGAACACATTAAAATCAGGCAATGTACTTTTTGAAATAAAAAATCCAAAATGACAACCTATCAGCACCTTTCGGTCCTTGCCAAGCATCTGTGCTCCGCTGTGATTGAGTTCCTGTATCAGATTGTCATCTGAAAGAGTAAAAAAACCGGAGGGTGCAAGATCGAAAAGGTCGGAATATTTCTGGGAAGCCTCTTCTGCCTGCTCTTTTGCACGCATAAGCTCATCATTCTGCATCTCAAGTTCAATCTGGTAAGACCTTAACGATTCCTCCAGCTCCTTGAGTTCAGTGATATCATTTGTAATTCCCAGAAAGCGTGTTTCGGAAATTTTAACGGATTCAATGGTCCACCACCGTTTGCTGCCATTTTTATGCCTGAAAGGCAAATCCGCTTTCGAAACGCCTGTCTTAATAACCTTATTGAACTGAACCAGGCCATCCTGAAGTGATTCTTCCAGGAGCATATCAGGGATAGACATAGTTAGAAGTTGCTCTTTTGTATATCCCGTAATCAAACATGCCGCATCGTTAACTTCAATGTATTTCCCTGTTTCATCCGTAACAAATACTCCTTCCGGGGCTTTATCTATATAACTCCGGTATTTTTCCTCACTTATTTTTAAAGCGGCGTTAACCTGTGTTAATTCTTCAGATGATTTTTTTAATAGTTGTGCATCCCTGCGAACGGCTTGCTTCTGGTTGAACAGATCCAGAAATACATTAGTCTTGCAAAGCAGCACATGAGCATTGAACGGTTTGAACATGTAATCTACTGCACCATAACTATATCCCTTAAAAACTTCAAGTTCATCGATATTACTGGCGGTAAGAAAGATTACAGGCACTTTATCCCCGGTTCTGTTCTCATTTAACTTAATTGCCAGTTCATATCCATTCATACCCGGCATCCTGACATCAATAATTGCCAAAGCCAATTCTATTCCTACTGACTTCTCGATGGCCACAAATCCGGAAATTGCCTGAATCAGATTCGCATTAATTTCCTTGAGAACTGAAACGAGTAGAAACAGGTTCTCTTTTGAATCGTCAACAATAAGAATATTTGGAAGGTTTTTCATTAGATGATAAATGTGTTTCGGATCAGGTGGTCCCGAATAGTATCGGGAATGCCATAATAATAGTTTCAGTTTGTGTTTTTCTAATCATGGCATCAAATCGGATTAAGGTATATTTGAGTAAATACGGGAAACTTCATGATTGAATTGACGAATGGAACAAAAGCAGGAATCCCGGTTGTCTTCATTCGAAAACAGTAAAATCCGGGCTATCACTTTGAGTATTAGCTTTGGCTTTGATAAGGCCAAACCTCGATGAAGGGCATTTTGCCTGAAAACCATTCATCCCTTCAATCATCAGTCAGTTTACAAGAGGTCAATAGTAGAAATTATTTTTGGAATTAGCTCTATCAACAGAGAAGATTTATAGAAATAAAGGAAAGCCACTGTAAGTATATTTTACATTAACACTTGTATGCAAGTATATTTTTTTTTGCATTTGACGGCAACATTCTTACCGGCTCACAACTCCTTTTTCAATATCCATAAGACTTTGGAAGAATTTTTTATCAGTTTATCACATACACGATATTGACAAGCATTGGCAGCTTGAAATAGAATGATGGTATCGTGCTTCCTGTTCTGTGATTAAGTAAAGAAATGAGCATTTTAAGTAATAGTAAAGTTACAAATTATTCATACTAATTATGAATTAAGCATCTATTTATATCACATTTTTACTTATTTCAGGTCATCTAATGTGATAACATATGAACATTAAAGAGCACTTAAATCTATACAAGAATGCTAATTACCCCCTTATTGTTCTATGTCTTTCAGGGTTACTTTCAGGGTTTAATCTTTCCCAAAGCAAAAAAAATCCACCTTTCTAAAAAGGCAGATTTTCTGAGATCTTACTATGTATAAGAATATCCGATTGAAACGAGAAAAAAGTTCAATACTTTACCCAATCCTGACTGAGGTCATTGAAAGGGAGCCCATTACAGTTTTGTCATTAAAGAATGTAACATCTTCATCTTGGCTTTTCAGCGAAAGTGCATACAACAGGGGCAAATAATGCTCAGGCGAAGGCACTGATAATTCAACCTCACGGCCAAGACTACCATAATTGATCAACTTTTCATGGTCACCGGCAGAAATCAACTTTTTAAATTTCGAATTGGCTTCCTGTGCCCAGTCAAAACCCTGATCCTGATTTCTCCAGTCGATCATGCGAAGGTTATGTACCATATTTCCGCTCCCAATAATCAGCACACCTTTTTCGCGAAGGCTAACAAGTTCCTTTGCCAGTTCATAATGATACCGGGGATCGTGGGTATAATCGAGGCTCATTTGAATTACCGGGATATCAGCACCTGGATACATCACTTTTATCACGCTCCAGGCGCCATGGTCGAGACCCCATTTTTCGTCAAGCCCCACACTGGTTTTTGTAACCATATTTCTGGTTTGACCGGCCAGGTCGGGGTTGCCGGGAGCCGGATACTGAACATCGAACAAAGCCTGGGGAAATCCCCCGAAATCGTGGATGGTCTGAGGCTTTTCCATAGCCGTCACAAAAGTACCCTTGGTTTCCCAATGAGCTGATATACAAAGGATGGCATTGGGTTTTGGCAAGGAACGAATTGCAGTTTGCCAGCCTGCTGTAAATTCGTTTTGTTCAATGGCATTCATTGGGCTGCCGTGCCCAACGAAAAGCACAGGCATTTTCGCTGTGCTTTCGAAGGAATCGGAAATAGATTTGATTTTATTGAGTTGCATGGCAAAACCGGCTAAAGGTAACAGAGCAATCGATTTCAGAAAATCAATCCGCTTCATAGGTACAGATTCATTTATTTATAAGTTGGCGATTTACGAATTAAGATTTCTGTTTCGATAATTCAATATCGCAGCTGATACTTACTTCTTCACCAACCAGCATACCACCTGCTTCGAGTGCAGCATTCCAGGTAAGTCCAAAATCTTTACGGTTTATTTTACCATTAAGCGAAAAACCGGCCTTCTCATTTCCCCAGGGATCAGTCATTAGTCCGCCAAAATCTACTGCAAAGTTTAGCTGTTTCGAAACGCCTTTGATAGTAAGTTCACCTGAAAGCAGAAATTCATCACTACCTTTTTTTGATAGTTTTCCATGTGTAAAAGCAATTTCTGTAAATTTTTCAACATCAAAGAAATCAGGACTTTTCAGGTGTCCGTCGCGATCAGCCACACCTGTATTGATGGAGGCCGGATTAAGCTGAAAATTGATTTCAGCTGCCGAAAAATCATCGCCATCAGTAATTGCCTGCCCGCTGAAATCGCTGAACAAACCTTTTACGTTCGAGATCATTAAGTGCTTTATTTTGAATGCAATCTCGGAATGTGTAGGGTCAATAACCCATGTAGTTTTTGTTGCCATACTATATTTATGTTTAGTAATATTTTATGCAGCAAAATTAGATTAGCTCCAGCACCTGGAGTTACACTTTCAGGAAGACTGGTGGTACAATCAGGAAATCGCAGTATACATCTGTTCACGGAATTCAGTTGGGGTCACTCCGGTCTTCTTACGGAACACTCTCGTAAAATAGGATTTTTCGTTGTACCCAAGTTCATAGCCGATTTCCGATACCGACTTACCTGTATTGAGTAGCAGGCTGCGGGCTTCAATTAATTTGCGGGTTTCAATAATCTCTGTTACACTTTTCCCGAAAACGGATTGACTGATAAGATTCAGGTTTCGCGGACTCATATTCAGTTTCTCGGCATAAAAATCCGCCCCTTCCGAACGGATAAAATTGTATTCAAGTATTTTCAGGAAATTATTAAATGTAATCAACTGCGAGTGGTTGGCAGCCTGGCTGTCGAGGTATTCCTTTTTGCTGTCGGTTTCAAGTTTCGAAAGCAGAGCACTCAATAAATGCTTGATAATCAAATAATTCACCGGTTCCTGCTGACACTCCTTACTCATAATTTCGCATAACGAATGCAGCGTGGTACTGCAATAGTCCTCACTGAGCTGGTAATTAAACTGATCGAGAAAATTAGAATAGAAATTGAACCGGCTCTGAGGCACAAGTTCATTTTTATACCGTATCACCCAACCCTGTGTATCGGCATCCGGGATAAAACTATGCACTTTACCCTGGGCTACATAAACAATAACAGGCGACTGCAGAATCTCTTTTGTAAAATCAAGGTAATGAACAGGCTTGCCATGGGTGATAATAAGTAATTCCTCATGGTCGTGACGATGAGGTTCCAAAGGATTTAAAAGCACCGGTTCAGTAACTTCCTTTGTTAATTTAATTATTTTGAAGGGGACTATCATTTTCGGGAATTAGCAGAAATAGTTCTTTGAATATTTCCATTTTACCATTTTCAGTATTTGCATCCGTAGACATGTACAAAAGTAAGTATTTGCTGTCAGAAAATCCAGGAAAATGATTGCCGGCAAGCAATATCCTTCCTTTCAAACCTATCTGGCACTTCCTTACCCGAAAGGATTATCTGATTCGAAATCAGGCCTGTAATTCTCACTACTCTCCAATTCCTGCATCCAGCCTTTATAGAATCCAAGAGTATCGAGTTCCGTTTTTACAGCCTGGTATTCATCCTCTGTAATCTGGCGCCCAAGTTCAGCATGCTGCTTTACGGCAAGTGTAGGATAATACTGTGCCATAAGCGAAATGGCAATAGATGTCGAGATTTCAGCAATATCAGACAAGACCTTAAGGTTGTTTGCGATATTTCCTGGCAAAACCAGGTGACGGATAATAAGACCTTTCTCAGCATAACCGTTTTCATGCATCACCAGTGTGGAACCTTTCTGACGGTACATTTCTTTTATTGCAGCGAGGGCATGCTGTTGATAGTCGTTTGCTTTTGAGAATTTCAAAGCAAGCTTATTATCAGAATACTTATAATCAGGCAGGTAAATATCAATATAACTTTCAAGTTGCCGTATTTCCTCAACTTTATCATACCCATTGGTATTGTATACAAATACAGGAGTGCTTCCCTGTATCCGCAGTGCTTCAATTATCGCTTTTACCTGAGGAATGTAATGCGAGGGGGAAACAAAACCTACAGCATGGCAACCTTGTTCAAGAATTTTGGTAATCGAATCGACTACTTCATCCAACTGCATGCTGTGCTCGCTAACCAGGCCGCGGTTGCAGCTGATCTGGTAATTCTGGCAATAAATACAGCTTAGGTTACAACGGCTGAAGAACACATTGCAAATGCCATGAATGCCGCTTATGGCCGGTTCTTCACCCTTATGGATACAAATGGAACTGATATTAAACCCGGCATCGCTTCCGCAAATGCCTTTTTCGCCCTGAAACCTGTTAACGCGGCAGTTGCGTGGACATACAGTACACAACTCTAATGGCTCTAGCAATTGTGTAAGCCTTGATTCAGGTAACGAAATTTTCACTTTTGCAGCATTGTGCCTGCAAAGATAAGCGTTTTGGGGACCTACTTATTTTTCTTCATCCAGGGAGTTATAATATGCCACCAGTTTCTTCAAATCTTCGGGGTTCCGTACCTTGTTTCCCGTTATACGCAAGTATTCTTCAATTTCATTCTGATGTTTATCCAGGAATAAAAGCACATTTTTACGATTACATAAGACCTTGCTGGCAGGCGTACCCGGCTTGCTGATGAAATAGCATTCGTCAATCAGATACTTTGTTGCCGAAGCATCAGAAAGTTTCTTCTCATCAGGAATCTGGTATGTTACTGAACGTTTCAGCAATAGTTTATTTTTCCCAGGCACAATTAGCTCGAAGTATCCCTGCCGGATTGTATTTTCGCACTGAAAGGCATCATAAACAAACGTATGACCTGCAAACGAAATAGTATTCAGCTCCTGGGGCGAAGCAAAAGCAAGAGTGTCCTTACCGGCAATAAACTGCATCTGATCCGACAGCAGATTGTACCTTAGCAAATATGTATCAATTACACCTCCATTGCGAAGCACAATAGTACCTGATGGCCAATCAGCGCCCACATAAACAGGACCTTCAATACCTTCCAGTTTTGTTTGATATGTATGAGCAGATGTTGACGTAGGTGAAATATTACCTTCCTCGGAAAGCATAACATCTGTTTTTTTTGCAGTTGTTTTGGGAACGGCCTTTGTGCCGGGAACCTGGGCAAAGGAAGGGGCAACATTAACAACCAAAAAAACAAAAACCATGAGTAAAACTAAAGTTTTCATATCTATAAATATTGGTTGCCTAAATATACGAAATTTCCCGGTATTTTTAATGCTTTATTGTAAATTATCCTCACTATAACACAAAGACAATAAAAAGGCACAACAAACGACCAGAGACTGCTTTTGATCTTTGACTTTCACTTTTTTTCAGATATATCTTTTGTAAAATTTAGTACCTGTCTAAAAATGGTAAAAACTACTTTCAAGCATCAAAACCCTGTATTCCTGTCACATTGAGCGAAGTCGAAATGCACTCGTTCAACGCTAAACCGAAATTATTGAGATGATTTAGTGGGCTTCGACTCCCCTTCGGCATGCTCAGGGCAGGCTTCTCAGCCTGACAGTAGATTGAGCAAATAACTTGACAAATCACTTGAGTTTAAAAATTTAGACAGCTTCTTAGTCTGTTGGTACTTTGGTGCAAAAACAAATATTCACTTCTGACTTTCGGGCATCTTCAAAAGTATTCTATTTTTGTGACCGGCATATAATTGCCTGTCATCTGCATAAATCATATTCTCTGATGCAACCCGCTTCAAATAACATCATTCAGACTCATTCGCTATCATTCAGCTATGGAAGGCTCAATGTATTGAATGAAATTAACCTGGAAGTCCCCAGGGGCAGCATTTTCGGTTTCCTGGGGCCTAACGGTGCAGGAAAATCAACCACCATTAAAACCTTGCTTGGCTTGCTGCACACCGAACAGGGAATGATCCGTATTTTCGGGAAAGAACTGAATACGCATAAACTGTTTATCCTTGAGCGTATTGGTGCAATGGTTGAGTCGCCCTCGCTTTACGATCATCTGAATGCATTCCGTAACCTCGAAATTACAGCGCGAATGCGAAACCTGCCATTTAAAAGGATCAGACCCCTGCTCGAAACAGTTTCTCTATTGCAGGATGCCGGAAGACCTGTTAAACAATATTCAACAGGAATGAAGCAGAGGCTTTGTTTAGCTATTGCCTTGCTGGCTGAGCCTGAATTACTTATTCTGGATGAACCTATTAACGGCCTCGACCCGAATGGAATTATGGAGATGAGGCAAATGCTGGGGCGGATCAATGAGGAGCAAAAATGTACCATACTGCTTTCGAGCCATATATTGAGTGAAATTGAGAAAATCTGCAGTGACGTAGCCATTATCAGTTCAGGAACACTCGTATATCAGGGTAGCATGCTCACACTGCTTGGCTTAGCCACAGGCAGGGAAGTATTAACCATTCATGTAGATGATACTGACAAAGCCAAAAATCTGATGGATGGCAGATTTGATTCTACCATTAAGGATCAAATACTTACTGTCACCGTAAAGGATAAACCAGAGGCTGCATATATCATCAGGATGCTGATTGAGAATGGCATCGAAGTTTATTCTGCTGAAAGAGAATCAGCAGGGCTTGAAGCATCGTTTCTTCATCTTCTAAATTCCAGTCATCAGTCATGAAAAGAAACCTCAATACTTTTGCCCGCATTGTCGCAGCCGAAACAGTAAAACTGAGAAGTACTTTCGCATTCTGGCTTACACTTTTCTATCCGATAGGAACTGTGTTGCTGGTAACGCTTTTCTGGGTCAGCATGCGAAATAATAAATCGCTCAGCACCGATATGTTTATCAACAACCTGGGAAATGTGGCTTCATTTTTCCTGCCCTTCTTTATAGTGCTGATGATAAGTGTTGCCTGCAATACCGAGCACAAATCAGCAATGCTGAAACATATCCTTGCCCTCCCGGTTCCGCGCCCGGTATTCTATCTTGGCAAATTTGCAGGCATTATGGTTTTTATTACTCTGGCCCTTATACTTACGCTGGTGTTTGCCTATGGTTCACTGTTACTTTGCGGGCTGTTATATACAAAACTAGGCCTTGGAGCTACTTTTAACCATGGTCTACTTCTGAGGATCATCATCAGGGCGTATATAGCTGCTTCTGCCATTTATACCATACAATACTGGCTTGGTATGCGTCTGCGGAATCTCACATTACCTGTTGCTATAGGTTCAGCACTTATCATTTTACCGATTGCAATATTAATAATACTCGGCATTGCAGGACTGATAAATGAAAATCAGAGTTTTACAAAGATAATTACATATAACCCCTACTCCTACCCTTACTCAGCTGCTTTCAATATGATGAAGAGTACCGAAATCACTATCTTTTCAGTAAACACATATATTTTTATCAGTTTATCACTGGCTGCTTTACTGCTAGGGGCCTGGGATTTTACACGACGCAGAGTATACTGATTCAGAAGGATGTTAGCTAAGTTTGGATACCACTGTTTATTAGAACCAGATTTTTGATCCTGGATGGAGTTGTTAATTTCAGGATATAAAATTGCAGGCACAATACTATAACAGGAGTGATATCATGTATGATTTAATCACAATTGTGACAGTATTTTTTGCTTGTACATAATGAAAGCAAAAAACTAGATCTGGAATTAAATGAGTTTTAAGAATCAGTTTTTAAAAGCTTTAAAGAAGGTAATCCACTGGTATTACTTGGTACAGTAGTCTATTCAACTACCAGGGTCTGGATCGAATGAGGAAGGCTTGTTATTTCTGCTGCCTGACCGGCCATCCAAAGCCTGTAAGGAATAGTGTCGTTGCTCTGGTTCATTACCACAATAGCAATTTTACCATCAGTATTTACAAAAGCTGTGGATATAAACTGTCCGCGACTTGCCGAGCTTATAATCCTCCTGGCACCCGGCCTGATAAATTTTGAAAAATGTCCGATATAATAATACGAACTCAGATAGTAAATCTGTCCGGTTTTAGTATCGGCATGCACTGGGGCAAAGCAAAAGTTCCCGACATGGTTTGGACCACCTTTTTCGTCGAGTAAAACATTCCAATCAGTCCAGGCAACTGTACCGTTATTAAAGTCGTTGATCATCGACCGGCCATAGGTTTCGCCCCATTTCCAGTCGTTGATTTTCTCCATTTTAAAACTTTCGGCACAGCCTTCGGTGAAAATCAGGTTAGTATTGGGATAAGATTCATGAACCCTGCGCACATTATCAAACAATTTACCGCCTCCGGTCCAGTCTTCGTACCAGTGGTATCCGATGCCCCATATGTATTTGGCTGCTTCAGGGTCATCAAGTACAGTGCTGGCGCGCTGATAGATAAGGTCACGGTTATGATCCCATGCAATCAGTTTTTTGTCGGAAAATCCAGCGTTGTAAAGTGTAGGACCGAGATATTTTTTAATAAAATCGCGTTCTTCCTCCCCTGTAAAAATGCAGGACTCCCATTTCTGGGTTGCCATAGGCTCATTCTGAACACTCAATCCCCATACAGGAATACCTTCTGACTCATATGCTTTTATAAACTTCACAAAATAATCGGCCCAACTCTGGTAGTATGCAGGCAACAGCTTTCCTCCTTTAAGCATGGTATTGTTATCTTTCATCCAGGCCGGTGGGCTCCAGGGACTGGCATAAAGGGTAAGTTTTCCTCCGGCGGCGGCTATAGCCTGCCTGATCATCGGAATGCGGAATTCCTTATCGTGTGCAACACTGAAGGACTTTAATGAAGCATCATTATCGTCAACATAAGTGTAGCTTGCACTCGAAAAATCGCAGCTGTGAATGTTGGTGCGGGCCAGGGTATAACCAATGCCTTTATTTACATCAAAGTATTGCTCAAGAATCTCCCGCTGTTTTTCAGCCGGTAGCATGGCAAAGGTTTCGGCCGAAGCATCTGTAATAGCACCGCCAATCCCGACAAAGGTTTGAAAGAGCTTTGTCGGATCGACAAAAACACAGGGCTGGGTTTCCAGAGGCTGAGGAAAATCAACAAACCCGGCTGTGTCGGATAGCGTTAATCTCAGATTCGTATTTTCGGCAGTAGTATATACTATAACCTTTTTTGCTGCGGGTATTGCCGGTGTATCACCAACTTGGCCTGCTTTCAAAACATTTGAAGTCAGCAGCAAACAAAATCCTGATAAAAAAAACAACTTATTCATTTCTGTTGAATTAATTTTTCCTGTAAAACTATTTAAAAATACATCCAAAACAGGGCACATTAAGTGCATCGATCTTTCAGATACATGTCAAATCTTTAATAGGATGGCATGAATACCCTCACATAATCAACCTGCATACGTTGAGGGAAGGTAGTAGTAAGATCGGGATTACCCGGCCAGTTACCACCCACAGCCACGTTGAAAATAAAAAACTGGGAAAGATTGAAAGAATCAAATTTTATTGTCAATGAGGTAACTTCAAAAAATTTCACGTAATCAACATACCAAACAATTGAATTTTCCTGCCACACAATTGAAAATACATGAAATTTATCATTGAATCCTTGCCCTGCCGGAAGATCATACCAACTCCCTTTCGATTGGTGACCTCCTTCATTGTAATGGGCAGTCCCATATACTCTTGAAACATCGTGACCCAGAAATTCCATTATATCAATTTCGCCACACGCAGGCCAGCTTACCTGACTGATATTACCACCAAGCATCCATAGTGCAGGCCATATACCCTGCCCTACAGGCATTTTTGCCCGTATATCAATACGACCATACAGGAATTCTTTCTTTCCCTTGGTAACCATGCGTGCCGAATTATAGCCACTGTAACCTTTTGTTGCTGCGATATTGAGTTTCCCATCATACACATAGGCATTCTCAGGCGAATTGGTATAAACTTCCAGTTCATTATTACCCCAGCCACCGCCACCTAATTCGAACGTCCAGTTTTCTAAATTTATAGCCGGAGCAGTGAATTCGTCGTTCCAAACCAATTGCATGCCTTGATAGATATCAGGTGTAATGGGACCATCGGCAGCAATTTCAGGGATATAGGTGTCATCATCTGCAACGGCAACTTTTGCATGAACATTGCCCATACCTGCATTGGTAACCTCATCAACATTTACATTAAAATATTCATTAAATTCCAGTATCTTGTCGCTTACAAGCTTCACCTCCAGGTATTTCAACTTTTCGCCTGCTGCAAAAACAAGTGTTCCTCCTGTAACCGGAACAAAATCATCAGCACTCTTGGCGGTGCCATCAGCAGTTGACCATTTCAGACTAACTTCTTTGTCATACACATCCGATAGGGTGACAGTTACTTTAGCAATCACCTGACCGCTGCTTCCTTCGGTAACCTTCACATTCGAAGCAATATTAAGTAACGGAACAAAAGCATCATCGTTGGTGATGGTAACGGTAGTCCTGTTCTTTATCAGATTTCCATTTTGGGCATTGCCTGCGTTCACAAAAAAAGTTTCATCTTTCTCGAAATTCTGATCATTTACAAGTCTGATGGCAATTTCCTTGCTTGTTTCACCTGGCTGAAAGACCAGAAGCGTATCATTTACAGCAATGTAATCTTCAACGGCTTTAGCTGTACCATCCATGGTCGACAGCTTTAAACTTACCTGTTTATCGGATGATGCACTCAGGGAAACAGTAATAACTGCCGACACTTGTTGTGCATTGCCCTCAATGGCGGATATCGACTCCGGCATACTGATGTCGGGAGGAACTGCATCTGTTTTCTTACAGGAACTAAAAATAACAGTTTGTGCAATCAGCACAGCAACCAACAACGATCTTGTATTCATATATTTTTTAATTTAAAAAAAAAATCACATTTATAAAAAGTTTCACTTTGTGATCAGATTTACTTCTGCATTCAGAGTAAAAAGAGCAGTGCTCATTTATCCAATAGCCTGAACACGGCTCACCAGATGTAGGTTGCTACCGCCCCAATGCCCAGCGTTGTAGCAGCCTTACGGTTGTTGAAACCGATATTGAAGGTTTGCATCACACTGCTATTGTTGAGAACAATAAGCACTTTCCTTCCTTCCGGTGTTTGAAAAGCAACATTCGGAAGATTTGAGAGTATGCCTGATGAAATTCTGACTGATCCTGCAGGTACAAATTTCGACGCGTGTGCGATAATATAATACGAAACATTGCGGGCGACAGAAGAATTTATTGTAAGTGCACCTTCACAGCTGTTACAGCCCCCGTTGGTATGCGGATTATAGGATGGGTCGGAAGCCAGGTTCCATTCCAGAACATTTTTACTCCAGTTACGGGGTGCCCCTATAATCAGATTTTGAATATGCCATTGCAGATCGCCTGCAAAATTACCAGGACCGCCAACCCACTGCTCAGTAAAATATACATTCTTAGCCGGAAAAGCTGCATGCACCTGCGATAAAGCCGAAATATCACCTGCATACAGATGAAATGCCGATCCGTCAACATACGCAGCGGCTGCGGGGTCGCTGAGTATATTTGTGGCATACTCAGGATGGTCGCAATTATGATCGTAAACAATGATTTTTGTTGTTACTCCAGCCGACTGAAAAGCGGGTCCAAGATTATTCTTAATAAAATCTCTTTGTTCGGCCGAAAGCATGAGCATGCTTGGGTTATTGCCAGGATTTAAAGGTTCATTCTGAATGGTAATGGCATCAATTGGAATACCTTCAGCCTGCATTTCCTGGATATACCTTACAAGGTAATTTGAGTATGAATCGTAGTATTCGGGAAGGAGGCTCCCTCCTACCGAATTCTTATTTGTTTTCATCCATACCGGTGCCGACCATGGTGAACCCAGTATTTTAATTTTCGGATTAATAAGTAATATAGATTTCAGAACTGGTATCAGGTCAGCCTGATCAGGAGAAAGACTGAAATGATCGAGGTTTACGTCAGTTTGCCCGGCAGGCATATCGTCATATGAAAACACTGTTGAACTCAGATCTGAAGCCCCTATACTGATCCTGATATAACTTATTCCAATTGAATTGCTGTCGCTGCCGAAGAGTTCATGCAATAAAGCTTCGCGTGTTGAAGCAGCCAAATTGTTAATCAGGTATGCGCTGCCACCGGTTAACGCAAACCCGAATCCATCCATCGACTGGTAGGTAAGAGTTGAATCAACACTCAAGGTTGGAAACTGATTTGCAACCGAGCTGAAAAACAGGCTCACTTGCTGCTTTTGTAACAACATTGACTTATCGGGTTTGGTAAGCCAATATGTAACATCTGTTTTAAAAGGCTGTGTAGTTGTATCGGAAGGATCGATCGGATCGGTATTACCTTCCTCGCTTTTACAACTGTATGAAATGCAAAATCCAAGGCAAAGCATCAGAACGATAAACCAGCTTCTAAAATTCGAATTATACATAACAGCCTTGGCTAATTTATTTATTTACCTGTAAAAGTACTAAAAATACAAATGTTGCTTATTGAATGATGAGTTTGGTGCGGTAGATTGTTTCTTTCATTACCAATTCAAAAATGTACAATCCTTTGGGCAGATCGCCGACATAAACCTTCTTTGAAACTTCCGCTTCCGGGACATCAATATTACGCAGTGGCAGTCCGTTTAATGACCTGAGGAATATCTTCTTAGTATCGCCAGTCGATCCGGGAATCAGCACCGATACAACATCCCTGGCAGGATTGGGAAACAGGCTGAATACAGAACCGGAATCTTCGCCTATACTCTGGCTTGTTTCAGAAAACCTGTACCAGTTCATATTAAATTCAGGCTGAAGTATTTTCACTCGCAAGGCACAGATGCCTTCGGTCAGATCGATGGATGTTCCAATCGTTTTCCAGGTTTGCCAGCCACCGGTGACTGGTATATTGACAGTTACTGTATTAATAACAGCTCCATACGAATTTAACTGCTGAATCTCAATTCTGCCTGCTGTTCCTGCTGATGCAACCCTGATTTCGATGTAATATTTTGACGATTTCAACACCCTGACACGGTAATCGAGAATGTCGCCGGTGTTGGTATACCCAACATTCTGGCCTCCGCCGGCATCTGTTGTCGTTTCAAGCTGAAGCCCCTGGTTAACGCTGAAAGCTTCTGCCTCGATCTTACCGGGAATCAACAAATAAACCGGCAGATTATTTTTAACCGGCAGATTACTAAAATCCTGTAGCAAGGTACCATCTGTGGCCCTGACCATTCCGCCGGCATAGTTCAGTTTGATAACATCAATATCAAAAATGGGCTGACCCAGACTAAGCAGGATCTGGCTCGTGTTGGCAGGATTGATTCTGAGATTGTTAATACCAACCAGATCGCCGTTTACAGTACAACTAAATGCGTTGGAAGTAACCGTTGAGTCAATCAGCCTTTTATTACAGGTAAGGTAAATACCCTCAGTCTGCAGGTAGGTTTCAGCACTAACGGCCTTGGTCAGTACGTCGGATATTTTTTTATTCAGCGAAAATCCCAGGAAACCAAAATTGGCTCCTCCTTTTTCGAAGAAGACTTTGATTTTCTGCTTACCCTGATACAATACAACATCATTTATTGGAAGGTTTGCCCAGGTTTGGTATCCACCCGACGATGGAACTGTAACGGACCCGGTAATATCTGCATCATTCAGCATGAGTTTCACCTTCGACAGTGAGCCTGGGGCCGAATACCTCAATGTTACATTATAGGCAGCGCTCGAATCAACATCAGCTGTATACTGCAGCCATTCGTTATCGGCGGTCCATCCAACATTGTACCCGTTCGAACCTGGAACCCCGTCAACCGAAGTTTCAATATCAACCCCGTCATTCCGGTAGCTCCAGCCGCTGTTCCAGGCAGTATAGGTTCCGGTGGTGACATTATAATTAGCAATATCCGTATCAAAATAAGCTTTGCCGCAGCGCCCGAGATCAAAATCACCTGCTGCTATTGTTCCGGGTATTACATGGTTTCTAAATGGTATAGTAGTCGAATCGTTGATCTGCCTGAACATGGCATCAGTAACATCTTTATGGTATATACAATGCTCCGTTTTAGCATTTTCAGCCATCTGCATCAGGGTATAATATGCAAAACCGGCTGCTGGCGCAGTTCCTCCGTTATTCCAGTAATCAAGCAGGGTCTGATAATTATCCGTTTTAACAATAGTCATAGGATTAACAACAGATCCGATTTTTTTTAACGGCCACCAGGCCCAGCCTATATCATTTTTTTCAACCAGCTGTATGGCATCGGTAAACCAGGAATTTGAGTTTTCGCCCGACTCACCTAACCATATTGGAACATTATACTGATTACGGGTATTGATAATTCCGGCAATGGAACCCTGATCATTGTACGACCAGTACTTATGAAAACTAACAGCCATATTGTTATCCCAGACCGGGAAAATACCGTTGTAATTGTTTCCCCAGCAATTGCCTTCGATAATAATCATATGTTTTGTATCCACTTCGCGGATAGCATTTGTAATGTTGATGTATAACTGCCGTAGAGGAGTATTCGTATTTTCTGAGCATCCGTTCTGGTTACCTCCCGCAGTGAAACTCCAGTTCGGCTCGTTGATCAGGTCGTAACCACCCACCCATGTCTCGTTGGCATAACGCTGAGCCAGCCTGCGCCATAAAGCTATCGTTTTATTTTTGTTTGCGTCACTTTCCCAC
>CAIJPI010000091.1 GCA_903822525.1 uncultured Bacteroidales bacterium
AGGATAATATTTTGATGTGCTGGTAATACGATAACTCTGTAAGTTCAGTCCTTTCTGATAGAATCTGTACTTTGGGCAACATTGCGGAACAACGATCTGGTTTCAATAGCAAATTTTCAGGTTGTAGGGACCGGCCTTAGAAAAATACGCCAGCGGTTCTTGCCGGAGGTATGTGCGGATGGCATGTGTCCCTCGTACCTCGGGATAAACTCCGCAATACACAGCAACGACAAATGTAATGATTTGTGCCAGTTTTCATGCCTTGTATTGCGAGGAGATACCTCCGACTTAGAACCGCAAGTATTTTTATAAAGCCTTGATTTTTTGTTACTTTTTGATCAAGCAAAAAGTAAGA
Organism: uncultured Bacteroidales bacterium; assembly: GCA_903822525.1. Classification (GTDB taxonomy): domain Bacteria; phylum Bacteroidota; class Bacteroidia; order Bacteroidales; family UBA4417; genus UBA4417. Next base: position 356 of record CAIJPI010000091.1, read on the forward strand.
AGAATAAAAATGAAAGAAAAAGGCAAATAAAAGACATTGTAATTCAAGTTATGCTTTGAAGAAACAGTATATGCTTTTATTCCTTTGGTGCTTTTACATCCAAAAAAAAGAACTCGACAAAATAAAGGCTGGGGGTGGATATTTTGCTAACAGATCAAAATAATATGTAGCCGGAAACGGGATTATAAAAGATCATAATTTCACAGTCAAATGTTGTCGGAATGTTGAAGAACAAGGATTAAAGGGTTATTGATTTTGCCCGTTGAGTCCTGTTCTCATTGCCTTGTGGTCTCTTATAGTCTGCATCCTGCTGGACATTGTTAATAAATTATTGTCCTGCAAAAAGCTCAAGCATCTTGATTAATTGCTAAATTTGACGCCTATGGAAGATCTCGAAAGAACAGATGCAATGGCATCAAGAAAAGCTTTAAAGCGGCCGGCAATAGGCCGGGATGCGTTTCAGGAGCATGGCAAACTACCCCCACAGGCTATTGACCTTGAAGAAGCTGTACTTGGAGCACTTATGCTTGAAAAGGATGCTGTTGCTGCAGTTATTGATATGCTGGTCCCGGCAGTGTTCTACAAGGAATCGCACCAGTCGATTTTCGAAGCCATAAGCAACCTTTTCCATAACAACGAGCCTGTTGATATTTTAACCGTAACCAATTCCCTGAGGCAATCAGGCAAACTCGAATTAGCCGGAGGCGCATTTTATATCACACAGCTCACTTCCCGTATTGCTTCATCAGCCAATATCGAATTTCATGTTGGTATATTAAAACAAAAATTTCTTCAGCGTGAGCTTATAAAAATTTCGACCGAAACTATCCGTAAGTCTTTTGAAGATTCGACGGATGTATTCGACCTGCTCGATGAAACCGAAAGCAGCCTGTTTTCCATCAGCGAAAACAACCTGCGCAAAAAGGCTCAGCTTATGCCTGAGCTGGTGCACAAAGTATTGAACCAGATTGATAACGCCCGTAAAAACGACGGTTCCTTCTCTGGAGTTCCTTCAGGATTTGTTGATCTTGATAAACTTACCGGAGGCTGGCAGCGGAGCGACCTCATTATTGTTGCTGCCCGTCCGGGTATGGGTAAAACTGCTTTTGTACTTTCCATGGCACGGAATATTGCCGTTGAGTCGAAGAAGGCGGTTGCGCTTTTTTCGCTGGAAATGACTGCCGACCAGCTTGTTGCACGCCTTATAGCCTCCGAAGCTGAACTTTCGGCCAGCAATTTAAGGCGCGGACAACTGCAGAATTTTGAATGGGAACAGTTAAATGCCCGTATTTCAAAACTAATAACTGCTCCTATATATATTGATGATACACCTGCTCTTTCATTATTTGAGCTTCGTGCCAAATGCCGCAGGTTAAAAGCCCAGTATGATATCGATATGGTGATTATCGACTACATACAGCTTATGACTGCCGGTGGCGACCGCAAAGGCGGCGGTAACCGTGAACAGGAAATCTCTAGTATTTCACGTTCACTAAAAAGTCTTGCAAAAGAATTGAATATTCCTGTCATCGCCCTTTCACAGCTTAACCGTTCGGTCGAAACCCGCAGTACTGCCCAGGGTAGTAAAAAACCGCAGCTTTCTGACCTTCGCGAATCAGGTGCAATTGAACAGGATGCCGACCTTGTACTCTTTATTTACAGGCCTGAATATTACAAGATAATGGAGGATGAAGAGGGCAATTCAACCGAAGGCAAGGCTCAGATTATTATAGCCAAGCACAGGAATGGCGCTACCGATGAAATCTGGCTTCAGTTTATCAGCCGTTTTGCCCGCTTCCAGGATGTGGCCGGGTTAAATATCGATACGATGGGCCTTTCGTTGACACCCAATACTGGATTTGAACATCCGGGAAATATTATCATGCAGTCGAGGCTGAATAGTATGACGGATGAAGCTGACCTGGGCTCTGCCGATTTTTAATCAGGTAATTCTTGTAAGAGAGTATTTGGAATTGATAAATCTTTATTTTGGCTGGATCTATGTTATGGATTCCTTTCAGATTCAACGTATGTAAACTTTCAGTCGTTAAAGATCATATGTATAAGAACAAATAGGGTAAGAAACCGTTATATTCTAAACGTTGACGGGAAAATTCGAAAAAACGTACATATCAGATTACCGGTCAGAACCAAAATTTTAATAATGAAGCGTAGCCTGCTGTTAATCGTATTTGCCACTCTGTTTCTAAGGGCTCAGGCTGCATACCTGCTTATCCCGATGGATCAGTCGCAGAAAAACCACCTGAAAGCGTACGGTATTGCGTATTGGATTTTGCAGCAGGATGTAGAGGTCAGCTGGCTGCTTAACTACCGCGGTGGGGCATTTATGGTTAAATATGTTAAAGCCATCGAAAACGAATGTTTTATCCGTGGTGTAAACAGCGAAGTTATAGCCGACGCACAATCAACGGCAATTCTTCAGGAAATCTCCGATCCTGAAGTGAATATGGATGAAGTAAAATTGAATAAAGCACCCAAGATTGCAGTCTACTCTCCCAAAAATAAACTCCCCTGGGACGATGCCGTTACTCTGGCACTCACCTACGCCGAAATTCCGTATAAAATAGTCTACGATGAGGAACTGATTTCAGGAGCGCTTCCGCTTTACGACTGGCTTCACCTTCATCACGAGGACTTCACCGGGCAGTATGGGAAATTCTGGGCCGCTTATCATAATGTTTCCTGGTATAAAGAGGATGTGAGGGTAAATGAGGAAATGGCAGCCAAACTGGGTTTTAGTAAGGTGTCGGAAATGAAACGTGCAGTTGCCCTGAAAATCAGGGATTTTGTTGCAGGAGGAGGCTATCTGTTCTCGATGTGCTCGGCACCCGATAGCTATGATATTGCGCTCGCCGCCGAGGGTGTCGATATATGTGATGTAATGTTCGATGGCGACAGGATGGATCCGGCAGCACAATCAAAATTAAATTACGAAAACAGCTTTGCGTTCAAAGATTTTAAACTGGTAACCAATCCTTACGAATATGAGATATCCTCTATTGATGTGAATACACAGAGGAAAGTGAGTCCCAACAATGATTTCTTCACCCTGTTCGATTTTTCAGCCAAATGGGACCCTGTCCCTACCATGCTATGCCAGAATCATATGCAGGTTATTCATGGATTCCGGGGCCAGACTACTGCCTTTGAGAAGAATTGCGTTAAGCCGGAAGTAATTATAATGGGCGAAAACAAGGCCCTGGATGAGGCTAGGTATATTCATGGCGATTTTGGAAAAGGTACCTGGACTTTTTACGGGGGGCATGATCCTGAAGATTATGAACACCGTGTAGGGGATCCGCCTACCGACCTGAACCTGTTTCCCAATTCACCGGGGTACCGGCTTATACTTAATAATGTGCTGTTTCCTGCAGCCAAAAAGAAAAAACAGAAAACCTGATTTTAAAAGGTTGAATTTTAAATATTGTGCTTATCCATTTACTGTAATTGCTTGTTGACTTATTCCGCATTTTAATTTAGGGCTTAACTTTTTGTGTTTTATAATATTTTCTTGTTATTTTTACCCCACAATAACGCAGTTGCTATGAATACTGATAATTTAAAAGAACAATTCCACAGAATTTACGGAAGCGATAAGGTAGAGCCAGATGTTTTTTTCGCCCCGGGCCGTGTAAACCTTATTGGTGAACATACCGATTATAATGGTGGATATGTTTTTCCATGTGCCCTGAGTTTTGGCACATATCTGATTATCAGGCATAACGATGATTCGGTATTCCGGTTTGCGACAAGTAACTTTCCTTATACAGCTGAGGTAGTTCTTAACGGAATGCCTGAAAAACATGGTAACGAATGGGTGAATTACCCTCTGGGAGTCATAGCGCAGTTTATGCAACGCGGAATAACCATGAAAGGCTTCGATATGCTTTTTTCGGGTAATATTCCGAATGGTGCAGGCCTGTCGTCATCGGCATCAATCGAAATGGTTACCGCCGTTGCATTGGATGAGTTGCTCAAAACCGGGATCAACAGGATTGAACTCATCAAAATAGGACGTGCTGCCGAAAATGAATTTGTTGGCATGAACTGCGGTATCATGGATCAGTTTGCTATAGGAATGGGTATGGCAAATGCAGGATTGGCTCTAAACTGCCGCACACTCGAATTTCAACGTGTGCCATTGCACCTTGGCGAATACGCCATTGTGATTGCCAATACAAACAAACGGCGCGAACTGGCAGGTTCAAAATACAACGAGCGTGTACAGGAATGTGCCTCAGCCCTCGAAATCCTGCGTAAGGTGAAGCCAATGGTCGACCTTAGTGCGATGAGCATGGATGAATTTGACCAGCATTCCAGCCTTATTGAAGATGAAACCATCCGTAAGCGTGCACATCATGTAATAAGCGAAAATAACCGTGTTCTCCTTGCCGTTGATGCGCTGATTAACAACGACCTGGTAACCTTCGGGAAACTGATGAATCAATCGCACCTTTCGCTGAAAGATGACTATGAAGTTACCGGCTTCGAACTCGATACCATTGTGCAGGAAGCCTGGAAGATTGAAGGTGTTGTGGGTTCCCGTATGACAGGTGCCGGTTTCGGCGGCTGCAGCGTAAGCATTGTGCGGCACGACAAAATTGACGATTTTATCAGCACAGTAGGAGCAAATTACTCCCGTATTTCGGGTTTAACGGCCGAATTTTATGTGGCTTCCATAGGTGATGGTGCCGGTAAATTGTAATCCCATAAAAAATTAAATTATTTTATATCTGATAATCAGTTTGTTGTATTTTTATTTAATAAAATCATAAAAAAAGACCGCCTCTTTGTGTTAAGTTAACACTAACTTCGCTATTTTTACAACGTTGGAAATAATTATGCTTGATCATTCAGCACCTATTTTCCATTAAAATTTCCTGTTCAGGAAAATATCCGGAATCAGTATATTTTAGATAAGCAGTAAAAAAATACAGTATCCTGTTTGAGATTCTGTCAGAGGTCTATCATTATTCACTCAACTTAAAAAAAAATCATGGAACAAAAAAACGCAAACTACGGTCTGGGAATGACTGTAATCGGATCCATTTTCTTTATTTTTGGATTTGCCACTACTTTTATCATTACCCTGAGTGGTAAGGTGAAGGATATTTTTGAGTTAACAGAGTTCAGAGCTCAGTTACTCAGTTTTGCCTTTTTTATTACCTACTTTTTTATTTCAATTCCTATTGGATTGTATATTAAAAAAATCGGGTATAAGAGTGCCCTGATTATTGGTTTACTGCTTATGGCAGCCGGAAGTTTCCTGTTTTTCCCTGCAGCAAAAGTTCCATCGTTTCCTTTGTTTCTGGCAGCTACTTTTGTGCTTGCTTCTGGTGTTGTTTTTCTTCAAACAGCGGCTAATCCTTATGTTACTGCCCTGGGTTCAGAAGAATCAGCAGGTGGCCGCCTCAATCTGGTACAGGCTCTGAATTCAATAGCTACAATGGTAGCTCCCTGGATTATTGCTGTTTTTATTTTTAAAGGCGCCAGCGAAATGCTTGATGCTGCCCAGAAAGCGCAGACTGTTCAAATGCCCTTTATCATTATAGGTATTATTGTGGTACTTGTTGCCATTGCCATTTTTCTGACCAAACTGCCCGAAGTTGGCGGCAGTACTGTTCAGCAGCGTAAGAGTGTATGGAACCATCCTCATATGCTGTTAGGTGCTTTAGGTATTTTCTTCTATGTAGGTGCTGAAGTCGGAACCGGTGGACTGATCCTGAATTATTTAAAAACCACTATGGATTTTGAGCCTGAAGTTGCCGGTAAATATGTGGCTATATACTGGGGCGGTGCAATGGTAGGCCGGTTCTTCGGGTCTATTATGCTTTCCAATATCACCGATAATGTTAAAAAATACACCTATGTGGCGCTGGTACTGCTTCTTGCCCTGGTATCAGGTTCATTTGTAACCGGCTGGAGCTGGAATATCGGACTTATCTTTATGGTTGTAGCTGTAGCAAATTTCATTTTCATGCAATTTGGAAAAGGAAATGCAGGCCGTTCGCTTGCTGTATTTGCCCTTCTGGCTTCGGTGCTTGCACTTGTTACAGCCTTTACATCGGGCAGTATTGCTCTGTGGGCCGTTGTTTCAATTGGTATGTTTAACTCCATCATGTTCCCCAATATCTTTACCCTGGCTGTTAAAGACCTCGATCCGGGCGAACTCAGCACTGCTTCCGGTATTATCAATACACTGATTTGCGGTGGTGCAATTATTCCTTTAATCATGGGTAAAATTGCTGACGTATCAGGATATTCCTGGGCATTTATTGTTCCGGCAATCTGCTACCTCTACATATTCTTTTATGCTGTTAAAGGGAGTAAACTCCGTTCGGCATAATACAGTGCAATTAGCCCTGCACAATTAAAAATACGAATACAATAATAAATTACATGAATTGAGTAACAGAGCGAAACGATTTCATTCAATTTTTGAAATCAATTTAACCGTTATGAATTCCATGTGAGCGTAAAAAAATAATAACTGATGAAACAAGTAGCAATTGGAATTGATATAGGGGGTACTAATACAGCAATAGGCCTGGTTGACCGTGAAGGAAATATTTTATACGAGAAGCAGCCGCAGTTGCCAACACCTCAAAAAAGGGATAATCCGCTTGGAAGTGAGAAAATTTCGGAAGATTTACTGAACGATTTTGTTTCCCTGCTTGCCGAGGAAATTAAATCAGCAATCGAAGTTGTCGGGAAAATTAATCCGGCCATCGAAGTAATGGGTATAGGCATTGGTGCACCCAATGCAAATTATTATACCGGTACTATTGAGTATGCTCCGAATCTGCCTTTTGTAGGTGTTATACCATTTGCAAAGATGATTCAGGAAAAATTTCCTGAAATACATCATATCAGGCTTACCAACGATGCAAATGCAGCTGCTTTAGGCGAAATGATTTTTGGTGCCGGAAAAAATATGAAGAACTTTGTCATGATTACACTTGGCACCGGTTTGGGTAGCGGCTTGATTGTGAATGGTGACCTGGTATACGGATCAGATGGTTTTGCCGGCGAATGCGGTCATACTACCATAGTTCACGAGGGCCGTACCTGCGGATGCGGGGGTAAAGGCCACCTCGAAGCATATTGTTCGGCTACAGGTATGAAAAGAACGGTTTACGAACTGCTGGCCAAATATAACAGTACTGAAAGCGAACTTGCCAACATCCCATTCAACGAGATGAGCTCCAAAATTGTATTCGAAGCTGCTGAAAAAGGCGATAAAGTTGCCAAAGAGGTTTTCGATATGACTGGTGAATGGCTGGGTAGGGCATTAGCTGATACGGTCCATCACATAAGTCCCGAAGCCATCTTCCTGTTCGGAGGACCTGTCGCTGCAGGGGATTACATTTTTAAGCCAACTAAAGACAGTATGGAGCGTCACCTACTTCCTATATTCAGGAACAAAGTTAAGATTCTGCCATCAAGCCTTAAACTGGGGTCGGCTGCCATTGTCGGAGCCAGCGCCCTGGTATGGAAGGAACTGGAAAAAGTAGGCAAATAAATATCACTTTACATTGTGGCAGCACTTTAACAGATTCTGTTAAAGTGCTGTTTTTTTTTGGTTAGTATTCAAATAAAAATATCTTTGTATCGCTTCATTTGTTGGTGCCTTACTTTTTCAATATGTTGGAGCAATCTGAGGAATTATTTCCGGATCATCAGAGGTAATACTATTCTCTGCCCTTAACCAGTATTATATTGTTTTTCGAAGCTGTTACTATGGTTGAAAATTTTACGTTAAGTGTTGTAGATTATGCCATTATGGCTATCTATTTTGTATTCGTGCTGGGCATTGGCTGGGCACTGAAGAAATACATGAAATCAAGTTCGCAGTTTCTCGAAGGGGGTAAAAATATCCCATCCTGGATAACCGGACTGGCCTTTATTTCGGCAAACCTTGGCGCCCTCGAAGTATTCGGAATGGGGGCATCGGGAGCTAAATACGGATTGATGACGGCCCACTTTTACCTCATTGGAGCCATTCCGGCCATGATCTTCCTGGCTCTGTTTATGATGCCATTTTATTATGGTTCAAAAGCACGCTCGGTACCCGAATACCTTAAGCTGCGATTCGACGAGAAAACAAGGGGATTCAATGCTTTCTCCTTTGCTATTATGACCATTTTTGCTTCAGGAATATCGATGTTCGCCCTGGCACGGCTTATGGAAGTGATGCTCCACTGGAATTTTCATTACAGCATCATTGCTTCGGCAATCATAGTGCTGGTATACACCTACCTTGGAGGTTTGAAATCAGCTATTTACAATGAAGTCCTGCAGTTTTTCCTGATCGTGATAGGGTTTCTCCCACTGGTGATTATAGGTCTGCAGGATGTAGGCGGCTGGGATGGCCTGACCATGAAACTAAATGAAGTAGCCGTTCAGAAAGGGTATGCCGCAGGCACCTGGACCAGCACCTGGAAATACCTGGGTTCGGCTTCTGCCAACCCTATGGGTGTCGATTGGATTGCCATGTTTATGGGACTCGGTTTTGTGCTGGCTTTTGGATATTGGTGTACTAATTTCCTGGTAGTACAGCGCGCTATGGCTGCCAACTCAATGTCGGGAGCCAGGCGGACTCCGCTTATCGGGGCGCTACCCAAAATGTTTCTGCCAATCCTGGTTATAGTTCCAGGAATGATTGCCATGGCGCTGATGTCGTCGCCCGATAAAGGGCTTATGCTTATTGGCAACAACGGGCAAACGGATTATAATATGATAATTCCAACCATGCTGGTGCATTATTATCCCACAGGTTTGCTGGGCCTGGGAATAACCGCTCTGATGGCATCATTCATGAGTGGCATGGCGGGAAATGTTACTGCCTTTAATACCGTTTTTACCTACGATATCTACCAGTCGTATATTAACCCCGGTAAACCGGATAGTCATTATTTAAAGGTCGGTCAGTTTGCAACCATTTTTGGAGTAGCAGTCAGCATTGGCGCAGCATATATTGCGGCCAATTTCAATAACATCATGGATTTTCTCCAGTTGATTTTCGCCTTTGTAAATGCCCCTTTGTTCGCCACTTTTATGTTGGGGATGTTCTGGAAACGGACAACCGGGAATGCAGCCTTCTGGGGTTTACTCAGCGGAACAACTGCTGCCGCACTCCACTACAGCCTCACTATTGCTGAAGGAAAAGGCGGCTGGATTGCACATCTGGTTGAATATCCGAGCGGCATGGCACAGGGATTCTGGACGGCAATGTACGCCTGGACAGTTTGCTTTGTAATAACTATTATTCTGACATTTTTGACCAAACAATTAAAGACGATTGATGAACTTCGCGGACTTGTATATTCCCTTACGCCTAAAACCCATGATGAACCCGGAATAGTCTGGTATGAAAAACCTCTTGTATTAGCTGTAATTATGGGAACAATAAGTATAGTATTAACAATCATTTTCTGGTAGGAGGAATAAATATGGATATGGACATCAGGATTCCCATTGGACTTTTATTTGTCGTTTTAGGCTTGATCCTAGCTGCCTTTGGTGTAGCAACCCTGCAGGATGCAGAGCTATATGCCAGGTCGCTGGGGCGTAATGTTAACCTTTGGACAGGCTTGTTAATGCTCATTTTTGGCGCGTTTATGCTTTTGGTTCCTTATCTGGCCCGGAAAAAGAAAGCAGCAAAGGACTAGTAAAGGGTAATCCGTAAGCTCGTTTATTATAAATAAAACTCATGTAACTATCTGTATATTAGTTTGTTTAGTCGTTGAAGCCTGGGTAAAAGAGAGATTGAAGGCAATTTGTTATTACTATTTGGCGTTAAAGAAATAAATATAAAGGTGAGGTGTTGCAGAATTCTAAAACTTGCTTAATTTTGAATACTTTATTAATGCAGGATTTTCTCTTCTGTCATCTCTCAATTTACTTAATAACGCTTGCACCTAATGAGAAATAAGTTACTTACAGTCTTATTTGCACCCCTGTTTTTTATGGGGTTTTCAGGTATTTATTCAACCGCATCTGCTCAGGTTAATTTTTCCTATACTGGCATCTGTGTCGGAAGTCCGACTGATTTTGCCGGCTCTGTTGCTGGGATAACAGCAGTTAGCTGGGCCTGGAATTTTGGTGACGGAAATTTCGGTGCAGGTCCGAGTGTTTCGCATACCTATGCAGGTACAAATGTTTTACCCGGATATCAGGTCACTTTAAGCGTAACTGACATCCTGGGGACTGTATATTCGATTAATAAGTATGTATCTATACAGGACCTGCCGAATGTTTTCTTCTCTTTTAATACACCTACCTGTAGCGGTGATTCAGTTCATTTTCATGATCTTTCGGCAACAACCTATGGATATAAACAGCGGTATGTATGGAGTTATAACGACGGTTCACCCAATGACACCATATTTTTTCCAAATAATCCTGATGTAGCACACCTGTTCCCTACATTCGGCACTTTCAATATAACGCTTGAAGTCATGAATTCTGACTCCTGCGTTAACCAAACAACAATTCCGGTTACCCTAATACCCAGCCCAATAGCGAATTTTTATTTCGATGGAAGATGTGAAGATCAACTAGTACAGTTCACTGATGCTTCATCTGCTAATGGCGCCGGCAATATCGAATACTGGAACTGGTACTTCGATGATCCCATCAGCGGTGTTAACAATACCTCCATCCTGGTCAATCC
>CAIJPI010000092.1 GCA_903822525.1 uncultured Bacteroidales bacterium
CAAAAGCTTGGGAAGATCACAGAAATAACAAGGATGCTAAAATCAATTGGCAGTTTACTAACAAAGATGCAAGGATAAAACTAAAAAGATTGTATCCGTCAATTTATAATTAACATAACACTAGTATTGGTTCAAGTATTCTGTCAAAGAAACGTATTTTCCCGGTTTGTATTTCTGCATTTACCACAACAGTTCCATTAATTTTTAAACTATTGCCTATTTCAGTATGTGCATTTTCTGACAAATAGCATTCTGATAAAAAATAACCACCTTTACTTGAAATTTGAATCGTTGACGAAATAGAGGCAAGAGAAGTGATTATTTGTTGGCCGTACATGTACGGGATTTTATCAAAGTTTAGAAACAACTTCTGACCTTTCTTGATTCTATTACTTTCATTTAAAGGTATAAGTATTTGCACAATAATAGAATCTCCTTGTTTGGTTAAACTAGCCGTTGTTTTAATTGTATATTCATATTCAAAGAAATAAGTACCCATAATAACACCTATGAAAACAAGAAAAATCACAAAAATGCCAATTCTCATTAACCTTGGTGGTATCTGACCAATTATGTTCCGTACTTTTTCACTGCGTAGCTCTATTTTTTCACTTGCGTCTGCCATATCAATTACCAAGTTCCAGTTGATTTTTCACTAAATTATAATAAGCGCCATTACTTGCTGTTAATTCCTTATGAGTTCCTTGCTCGACAATTACACCCTTTTCAAGAACAACAATTTTGTCAGCATTTTTTACCGTACTTAAACGGTGAGCAACAACAACCACAGTTTTTCCTTTATAGAATTGTTCTAAATTTTCGATAATCTGTCGTTCATTATTGGCATCCAAGGCATTGGTGGCCTCATCAAGGAAAATAAAGTCAGGATTGCGATATACAGCACGGGCAATTAAAATACGTTGCCTTTGTCCTTGACTAATGCCTTGTCCTTCCTGTCCGATGACAGTATTGTATTTCAAAGGCAAAGTATCAATAAAATCATGAATATTAGCCGTTTGAGCAGCAAAGCATAGTTTTAAGGTATCTATTTCTTCGTTCGATACGGCAATGTTACGGGCAATGGATTCCGAAAAAAGAAAACCATCTTGCATTACTGCCCCGCATTGGTTACGCCACCATTTTGTGTTGAAGTCGTTTAGGTTTTGATTGCCAATAAAAATGTTGCCTTCAACTGGTTCGTAATATTGAAGAAGTAATTTTACCAAAGTAGTTTTACCGCTTCCGCTTGCTCCAACAATCGCTGTTACTTTTCCCTCCGGAATTAGTAAGTTTATATTATTCAGAGCTTTTGAGGAATGTGGTCCTTCGTATTGAAAAGTGAGATCGTTTATTTGAATATTTTTATCCGAAAGATTGATAAATTGTGCGTGCTCTTTCTGCTTGTTTTCATCTTCTTGATGGTGGATTTCGTTAATACGTTCTAAACTTATGCGTGTATCCTGATAATCATGGATAAACTGAACAGTTTGTTCGATGGGTGCATTTAACTGACCAATAATGTATTGCACTGCCAGCATCATACCAAGTGTGAGTTCGCCGTGAATTACAGAAGTTGCTGCAACGATTGTGATTAGAATGTTTTTAGTTTCGTTGATAAACACATTGCCAGCTTCCTGATATTGCTCCAATTTGAGTGATGAAATATTTACCATAAACAAATCGGCTTGTACATCTTCCCATTCCCAGCGTTTACGTTGCTCGCAGTTTTGCAGTTTTATTTCCTGCATACCATTTATTAGCTGGTATGTTTTACTTTGGTTAATAGCGCGTTTTTCAAAATACTTGTAATCGAGTTGACGGCGTTTTTTTAAGAAAAGCAAAATCCAAGAAGTATAAAGAATGCTGCCTACCAGAAATATAAAGAAGATTTTTATACTGTAAATCCATAATACGATACCGAAAACAATAAAGTTGAATATGGAAAACAAGACACTGAGCGATTGAGCGGTAAGAAATCTTTCAACACGTCGATGGTCGTCAATGCGTTGCAATAAGTCACCCATCAGTTTGGTGTCGAAAAAGCTCATGGGAAGTTTCATGAGTTTTATAAAAAAGTCGGAAACTAATGACAAGTTTATTCGTGTACTGATATGCAAAAGTATCCAACGCCTGATAAAATCAACACTCATACGGCTAAGCATAAGTGCAAGCTGAGCAAGTAAGACTAAATAAATAAAGCCTATATTTTGATTTTTAATACCAATATCAACAATGGATTGGGTAAGGAATGGAAAAATTAGCTGGAATAAGCTGCCCAACAATAGACCCAAAATTAATTGACTGAAAAATCGTTTGTATCGCAAAAAATAGATAAATAAAAATTTGAGGCTGTTACGGTCTTGTTTTTCTCCTTTTTGCGCAAAGAAAGCAGGTGTAGGTTCAAGAAGTAAAGCAACACCTTTGTCCTCATTGTTGGTACGTGTGCTTATCCAGTGCTGTAAAAATTCTTCTTCAGAATAGGCTATCAGTCCTTTGCCTGGGTCGGCAACAAATACTTTTGTGTTTTTTTGCGGGAAATTTTTGCTTTTTATTTTGTACACTACCACAAAATGCTCCTGCTCCCAGTGAACGATACAAGGTAATGGGGCTTCGTTGGCCAGTTTCTCAAATGTGAACCGACCACCTAGCGTTTTAAAGCCAATACTTTCAGCCGCTTCGCTAATGCCTAATAATGATACTCCTTCTCTTGAGATGTGGCATGTTTTACGTAGAGTATCCAAACTAAAATCTTTTCCGTAATGTTTTGCTACCATACTTATGCAGGCTGGGCCACAGTCCATTGAGTCGGGTTGTTTTAAAAAAGGGTAATTCATTTTAAATCCTTTTCTGTTTGCCGATCAATGCGCTTCATACTTTTTAATTCTATCCCTTTAGCAAAACTATAAGTGAAACTTATTACAAAACATTGAGAGTTTATTTTTTCGGTATATTCCTGATAAAAATTAATATCTTCTATAACAGATTTGGTTTTGTTGTCGAAGAAAGGGTTTATGTATCCAACAGCTAGTGCACCGGCACCTTTAAATAGTAACATTTGAATATAGATATCCTCTATAGTAGATTGAGTATAATTAAATCCCTGTACTTGCAATTCTTTACCTACTAATGAAATATCAATACCAAAAGTATATTGTTCCATAAGATTGTAAGTTATGTTGATGATGCTTTTATATGAATAATTTATTCTGTTATTATCATAATAGTTAATCCATTCTCGGAATAAATTCAATGAAGGTTTTATACTAAAAATATCATTATATGAATAATTAAATGTAAAGTCTGCACCTATAGTTGATTTTCCCTTAATGTTTTCAATTTTCCTAATGCTTACATTTTGATTATCGACATAACGCACTGATGCTAACATATTTGATAATTTAGAATAATATAAAGATGATGTTAGAGATAGACTATTGCTCCTATATGTATGCGAAAAGATAAACTTATCAAGGTTAGTAGGACTGAGTGCGGGATTTCCCTGTGTAGCATTATATGGATCAGAATAGATAATACTAGGCATAAGTTGCCAGGATGAGGGATAATAAGCTGTTTTCCTATAACTTAGTCGCAAAGAATTTTTGTTTGTCAGTTGAGAAAATGCAACAAAAGATGGGAGGATTTGAACAAAATTATTTAATTTAGTGTTGTTCAGCACAGATTTATAATTCTCTACTTTTAAACCTAATCGGATATCAATTTTTTTAATTTTGATAGACATATCAGCATAATAGTGCCACTTGTAATTCTTTAATATTTCAGAATTTTGACTTGTGATTGAAGATGAGTTATAATTAAATAATTGATAGTAGAATAATGTACCAGTTGAAATCTTAATAGATTTATTAAAAGGATATAAATAATCTACTTTAAGGTTATTTGATACTTTCTTGCCAGTTTCATTGATTACTCTACTTGATATTTCTTTTGAATTATTAGTAATAACAGTATCATCATATGAATTTGAATATCCTGCATTCATATAATGCACATTATTGTTAATCGTGAATTCCTGACCCTCTCTAATAAAATTTCTTTTGTAATAGAAAGTTCCATTGTTGACGTTATATTTAGTTTCTGTAATATTTAATGAATTTATATTCACTGTATCATATAATACTCCCCAAAAATCGGACAGCTAGTTAAGATATAAAGTATTAACTTTAAAAATTTACTAGCATGTCAACAACCAGAAGGAAATTCAGTAAAG
>CAIJPI010000093.1 GCA_903822525.1 uncultured Bacteroidales bacterium
ATCAGTTCAGCCTTACGACGAAGGATTTCGGCTTCTGATTTGGATTGTGAATTCTTCATACCTGAACTACTAATCTGGAATATTTATAATTATAATCTTCTAATAATAAAAATATTGAATTTGTAAATCTACAACTAAATTTAGGAAATGACATATTTATCTCAAAACTGATCAGGAAGGCCGAGTACTTCACATCACTGCCGGACATAATAATAAAACAGCATTGCACTGAGCATAAAAGCTCATAGAAAATGACAGAATTAAAGCATGTGGCTATAATTTAAATTTAGTATGATTTATTCACAAACTTTAGTTGAACACGTATAAAACGGTTGTTACTGATTTACACCGATAAATACAAAAATCCGTGAAAATCTGTTGTATATGTGTCATCCGTGTTCTATTGCCGGAAACTGATGAATTATTCAGCTTAGTAAAATTCATATAATCTTTGCAGATTTTCTTTAATCGGTCTATATCGTAATCAATGGTGAATAAAATTTGTATTCAAACTAACTGGACATAGCAGAACAGAACGTCGGATGTGCATGTCAGATAAGCGGTTTGATTTAAAAACCCGGTTCAATTTCCCTGCCTTAATAAAAACAAGTATAACTCACTTTCCCTCCGTATCTTTGCAGGCTGAAGGACAAAATATGAAATTTGAACAGTACAACCTTGCCCCCGAAATAAAACGCAGCCTCGAAGAATCCGGGTTCCGCCGACCTACTGATATTCAGTTCAAGAGCATCGGCCCTATTATGCATGGCGACGATGTGCTTGCCATTGCACAAACCGGAACCGGTAAAACTGCAGCCTTCGCCATACCGGTGATACATATGCTGCACGAAAATAAATTCTCGAGCCGCAGCAACGGCATCCGTTGTATTGTTATGGTTCCTACCCGCGAGCTGGCATTGCAGATCACCGAAGTATTCCAGGCCCTTTCGCAGCATACACGCGTAAAAGTGTTTTGCCTGATGGGCGGAGTTGAACAGGATCCGCAGATTGCACGCCTCGAGCAGGGTGTCGACATTATTGTTTCCACTCCGGGCCGTATGTTCGACCTGGTAAGCCAGGGTCACCTCGACCTGGGCCAGATCGAAATCCTGATCCTTGATGAAGCCGACCATATGCTCGACCTTGGATTTATCAGCGATATACAGCAGCTGGTAAAAAAACTGCCCCGCAAACGGCAGACACTCTTTTTCTCGGCAACAATTAACCCATACATCAAGAAAGTAGCCTATTCATTAGTAACTAATCCTATTCGCATACAGATTTCGCCCAAAGATCCGGTGGCCCGAAACATTGAGCATTCGGTTGCTTTTATCGAAATGGACGACAAGCGGTTTTTCCTCGAGCGACTGGTGAACGAAAACCCCGAAAGCAAAATCGTGGTATTTGTGCGTACCAAGGTCAGGGCCGAGCGTGTAAGCCTGGCTATGGAGAAGCTGAATATAAAATGTGAAACCATACATGGCGACAAGGAGCAAACCGACAGGCTGCTGGTGATGAAACGGTTTAAAAACGGTGAGTTTAAGATACTGATCGCCACAGATGTAAGTGCCCGGGGTATTGATATTCCAAACGTGGATTTTGTAGTAAATTATGACCTTCCGGAGAAACCCGAAAATTATGTTCATCGCGTTGGTCGTACCGGTCGGGCCGACAAAAAAGGAATCGCCGTTTCGTTCTGCAGCATCGATGAAAAGCCTTTACTCGAAGAAATTGAGTTATACATAGGCAAGCCGGTTGAAGTAATGGAAATTAACAAACAAGACTACGGCGAAACACTTGCCTTTACAGCCGAAACCAAATCGGACTGGAAGACTTTGCTTCGTGAAGCCGAGGAGGAAGAGAAGAACAGAAAGAAGCGGAAAAAGAAGAAATAAATTGCCTGGATTATGTCAAAACGATAAATCCCCAGAACAAAATCCTGAAACAGTTAATAATATCAACGTTGTTAGGTTGAAATATTTGAAAATCATCTAACTGATTGATTAATATAGTCTCAATGGGACTATGGCTTACGAGTGGATTGCCTTTTGTCTACCTAATTTACTATTTGCTTATTCAAATCATCTAAGGAGGTTGTCCCGTTAGGGACAACATGTTGGTAGAAAAGCAGATAGAAATATAATTAAGTCCCGTAAGGGGCGATATAATATTTTACCGGACAACAGTGAAATAAATCTGAAAATGATAAAAGCTGAGCCTAATATGGAGCCGGAATGGCTTGAAGTTCTAAAACCGGAATTCGGCAAACCATATTTTAACGAACTGAAATCGTTCCTGCTCGAAGAGAAAAGGCAATACCGTGTTTATCCGCCTGGAAACCGCATTTTTGCCGCATTTGAATTCACACCTTTCAGCAAAGTAAAAGTAGTGATACTGGGTCAGGATCCTTATCATGGCGACGGACAGGCACACGGACTCTGTTTCTCGGTGCCCGATGGTGTTGCCAAACCGCCCTCGCTTGTTAACATTTACAAAGAACTCAGTACTGACATGGGTACACCGCTACCTGCATCGGGAAACCTCGAAAAATGGGCAAAGCAGGGTGTGCTGTTGCTGAACGCAACCCTTACCGTTCGTGCCAACCAGGCCGGATCGCATCAGCGCCGTGGCTGGGAAAATTTTACCGACGAAGTGATCAGGCAACTTTCAGCCCGTCACAGCGGACTTGTTTTTATCCTTTGGGGCAGCTATGCCCAGGCCAAGGAAACCCTTATCGACACGTCAAAGCATGTTGTGCTGAAAGCCGTTCATCCTTCTCCTCTATCGGTTTACCGCGGGTTCTTCGGATGCCGCCATTTCTCAAAAACCAACGAAATACTGCTGAGTAAAGGGAAGGGAGAGGTTGACTGGAGTTTGTGAGGATTGAGAGAGGGGGTGAGAGAGAGAGAGGGTGAGAGAGAGAGAGGGGGTGAGAGAGCGAGGGGGTGAGAGAGAGAGGGGGTGAGAGAGAGAGGGGGG
>CAIJPI010000094.1 GCA_903822525.1 uncultured Bacteroidales bacterium
GAGAAATTGGCTTCGCCGGCAATAAACAAACCCGGAACCGTCGACATCAGTTCGTAATCAACCCAAAGGCCCCCCATAGTGTAATGCACTGCAGGATAGATCATCATCGGGTTTTCGTACGGGTTTTCGTCTACAATCTTCTGGTACATCTGGAAGAGGTTGCCATAGCGTTCTTCGATCACATTCCGGCCTAGCCGTTTGATAGAATCAGCAAAATCGAGATATACGGCCAGCCCGGTTTCGCCAACGCCAAAGCCTGCATCGCAGCGCTCCTTGGCAGCACGTGAAGCCACATCGCGGGGAACCAGATTTCCGAATGCCGGGTAACGGCGTTCGAGGTAGTAATCGCGGTTTTCCTCAGCAATATCTTTTGGTTTCATTTTGTTATGGCGGAGTGCTTCTACATCTTCCTTGCGTTTTGGCACCCAGATACGGCCATCGTTGCGAAGGCTTTCGCTCATCAGCGTGAGTTTCGACTGAAAATCGCCATGAACAGGTATGCAGGTGGGATGAATCTGCGTAAAGCAGGGGTTTCCGAAAAAGGCACCTTTTTTATATGCTTTCCAGATTGCCGTGGCATTGCTGCCCATGGCATTGGTCGACAGGAAAAATACATTGCCGTATCCGCCGGTGGCAAGCACCACGGCATGGGCCGAATGGCGTTCTATCTCACCGGTAACCAGGTCGCGGGCAATAATTCCACGGGCACGTCCGTCGATAAGTACAACGTCGAGCATTTCGTGGCGGGTGTACGACTCAACATTCCCCAGGCTTACCTGCCTGCTCATGGCACTGTATGCTCCAAGCAGCAGTTGCTGCCCGGTTTGTCCGCGGGCATAAAAAGTACGCGATACCTGTGCACCGCCAAACGAACGGTTATCGAGCAATCCGCCATACTCGCGTGCAAAAGGCACCCCAAGGGCTACAGATTGATCGATAATGCTTCCGCTGACTTCGGCCAGACGATAAACATTGCCTTCGCGGGCACGGTAGTCGCCGCCTTTAATGGTGTCGTAAAACAGACGGTACACACTGTCGCCGTCATTCTGATAATTTTTCGAGGCATTAATACCACCCTGGGCTGCAATGCTATGCGCACGGCGTGGACTATCCTGGTAACAAAATGCTTTTACTTTAAACCCTAAAGCGCCCAGGGAAGCAGCAGCCGAAGCCCCTGCAAGTCCGGTGCCCACAACTATAATATCAAGTTTTCGCTTATTCGAAGGGTTTACAAGGGCAATATGGTCCTTGTAGCTGCTCCATTTTGTTGCAACGGGCCCCTTTGGTATTTTTGAATTGAGTTTTGTCATACAAATTATGCTTTTATAAGCTGACAATCAGCCATTTTATGTGCCTGTTACTTAATAAAAATGAAAAATAAGGGAATGATGGCAAATCCCAGCGGAACCGCAATCGCATAAAGCGTACCAACAGCCTTGATAAAAGGAGTGTATTTGGTGTGATTAAGACCCAGGGTCTGAAATGCCGACTGAAAAGCATGATGCATGTGAAACCCGAGGAAAATCATCAGCACAACATACAGTATGGCATAAAACTTATCTGCAAAAAGCAGGGTGGCCATCTGGTAAAAGTCATGCTGCCCGACACCTGCCGGCGGACTGACCCACCCCAGTTTCACAAAATAGAAATTAAAAAAATGAACACATAGGAAAATAAAAATGATCGCACCGGTATGTATCATATATTTTGAGAAAAATGAAAGATGCGAAAACCCTTCAACCTTGTAGCGCACCGGCCGGGCCAGCCAGTTCTGAATCTGAATGATAAGCCCGATCAAAATATGAACTGCGAATCCGCCAAACAGGAAAATCTCCATGATTTTAATCAACGGATTGGTGGTCATAAATTCAACAGCTACCGAATAGGCAGCGCCATCATCGTTGCAGAGTAACAGGAGGTTTATCACCAGGTGAATGACCAGAAAAGTTATCAGGAACAGGCCGGCGAGGGCCATTACAACTTTTTTGGTGATGGATGAGTAAGCTAATAATTTATTGCCCATAGGATTATTAATTTGTCAATTTTTACCGGCAACACCATATCCTGCATTGAAAATAATTCATACTTTTGGTTGCCTGTGAATGGAACAAATATAGAAACATTTGTATTTGATTTCAAACGATAGTGGATAAAAATTTATTATTTTTCAAGGAATATGGTTGGCGGTTGTCAACTGGCTAAACTTCAGCAATATGCGTTATCAGTCCATCAGTAAAGAAATGTACATCCGCAACCGTGCGAAGCTTGTTAAAAAGTTGAAACCGGGCTCTCTGGCCATCGTTAACTCAAACGATGAGATGCCTCGTACAGGCGATCAGACTCATATTTTCAGGCAGAATTCGGATATGTTCTACCTTACCGGCCTCGACCAGGAAAAATGTGTGCTGACCCTTTGTCCCGATCACCCGGTCGAAAGTATGCGTGAAATTTTATTTACCGTACAAACCAACGACCTGATGGTTACCTGGAACGGCCATAAATATACCATCGATGAGGTACAAGTGGTTTCGGGAATTCAGAATGTGAAATGGATCGATGATTTTGAGATCACTCTGCGCGACCTCATGTCGAGGGTGCAGGTGGTTTACCTCAACCAGAACGAATACCCAAAGTTTATGACCGAGGTTCCATTGCGTGATGCCCGCTTTGCCGTTAAAATGCGGCAGGATTTCCCGGTTCATTCCTACGAGCGGCTTGCCCCTTTTGTTACCGAACTTCGCATGGTGAAGGAGCCGGAAGAAATTTTGCAGCTGCAGAGGGCATGCGATCTTACAAACGACGGCTTCCGCCGGGTGCTGAAATTTGTGAAGCCTGGTCGTAAAGAATATGAGATTGAAGCCGAGTTTTCACACGAATTTATCCGCAAAGGTGGCGCCGGCCATGCTTACCCGCCTATAATCGCTTCCGGCGCAAATGCATGTATTCTTCATTATAATACCAACGCAAATCTTTGTAACGACGGCGATCTGCTGCTTATGGATGTTGGTGCCGAATATGGAAATTATGCAGCTGATATGACGCGTACCATACCTGTTAATGGGAAATTCAGCCCACGCCAGCGCCAGGTATACGAGGCTGTGCTTCGTGTGCTGAAAGCCGCTACTTCCATGCTTAAGCCCGGTACCACCAACGAAAAATGGCATGGCGAAGTTTGTAAGATCATGGAAAAAGAGCTTATCGGTCTGGGACTGATCAGCAACGACGATCTGAAGAACCAATCCTCCGCATCACCGGCCTTCTTTAAATATTATATGCATGGCACAGGACATTTTCTTGGGCTCGATGTACACGACGTAGGTTCGAGGCAGGTGGTTTTCGAAACAGGAATGGTGATGACGTGCGAACCCGCAATCTATATCCCCGCGGAAGGAATTGGCATCCGGCTCGAAAATGACATAATGGTGGCCGAAGAACCTGAGAACCTGATGGCGGGCATTCCGATTGAGCCTGACGAAATAGAAAGATGGATGGCAGGTTAAAATAGGTTCATTGAATATTGCTGCTTTTTAAAGCCTGGAATTTTTAGTGGTAACATATTCCGGCAGTACATGGAACGCTGTTCTTCCCCTTAATCCTGCTGTGCCAGGATCATTATCAGCTGTATATTTTTAACCACCAAAATAAGCAATATCAAATCAATAAATCAAAAGCAAGCTATACGCCAAAATCATATATTTGCATCAACAATTAAAACACCCTCTGTTATGTTCAATCCTGAAATTTATACCGCCAGGCGTAATGCTTTGCGTAAACTCATTCCTTCGGGTATAATCCTTTTTCCGGGAAATTCTGAAGCTGCTTACAACTATCCCGCCAATACGTATTCTTTCAGGCAGGACAGCAATTTCTCCTATTTCTTCGGACTCGATAATCCTGATTTTGCAGGAATCATCGATGTTGACAACGACATTGATTATATTTTCGGCAACGACTTCGAGATCGATGACATTATCTGGATGGGCCCTCAGCCCAAGGCTGTTGATCTTGCTGCAAAAGTTGGTGTTAAAAATACGGCTGCTCTCAGCGAACTAACGGTTTTTATCAATAATTGCATCCGGAATAAGAGAGTAGTCCATTTTGCCCCTGCCTACCGCGCTGAAACAACGCTGCAGATTTGCGGACTATTAGGAATTAATCCACTGCGTATCAGTGATTATGCTTCGATGCCTTTAATAGAGGCCATTATCAGGCTTCGTTCCATTAAATCAGATTTGGAAGTGGCCGAAATTGAAAAAGCTGTCGACATTGCCTGGCAAATGTTCACCACAGGCATGCGCATGGCCTACCCGGGGCGTAAGGAACAGGAAATCGTGGGAGCCATGGAAGGCATCTCAGTAGCACACGGTAAGCCGGTTTCGTTCCCGATTATACTGAGTACAAACGGACAGATTCTGCATAACCACCATCACGAAAATATACTTCACGAGGGTCGCATGCTGGTAATGGATGCCGGTACTGAAACCGCATTGAATTATGCCAGCGATATTACGCGCACTGTACCTGTTGGGGGTAAATTCAGCCAGAAACAGCGCGAAATATATGAGATCGTGCTTAATGCCAACCTGAATGGAATTGCGGCTACAAAGCCGGGCACGTTCTACCGCGACTGTCACATGGTTGCAGCCGAAACCATTGCATCCGGGCTGAAAGATCTGGGCCTGATGAAAGGTGATGTAAAACAAGCTGTTGCAGCAGGTGCCCACGCTTTGTTCTTTCCTCACGGGCTTGGTCATATGCTTGGAATGGATGTTCACGACATGGAAGGCCTTGGGCAGATTCATGTTGGCTATGATAACGAAATACAGCCCAGTAAACAGTTTGGAACAGCATACCTGCGTCTGGGCCGCCGCCTGCAACCGGGATTTGTGCTAACCAACGAGCCGGGTATATATTTCATCCCCGAACTTATCGACATGTGGAGAGCCGAGAAGAAATACACAGAGTTCCTGAACTATGATAAAATTGAAGAATACCGCGATTTTGGTGGTATCAGGATCGAAGATGATATCCTGGTAACTGCTGATGGTCATCGTGTATTAGGCAAACCTATACCAAAAACTGTTGCTGAAATTGAAGCAACCATGGCTGATAAATTGTAATTGTCCGCTGAAGTGTCTGCACACCCGAAACGCCTCCCTAAAGTGTCTGCACACCCGAAGGGTGTCTGACACTTTAACCTGTCTGAAGTGTCTGCACACCCCAAAGGGTGTCTGACACTTTAACCCGTTAACTATGAAAAAAATAACTCAATTCCAGGGTAAAAATATCATTTACAACCTCAGCGGAAAGGGTCCTGCATTGGTATTGCTTCACGGATTTATCGAATCGAAGCGAATTTGGGATGATTTTACCGAAACCCTGTGTAAGCAGTTTACTGTAATTGCTGTTGATTTGCCTGGGCATGGCGAAAGCAGTCTGTTAGCCGAAACCCACAGCATGCAACTTATGGCTGAAGCTGTAAAAGCTGTATTGCAGGCTGAAAAAATTGAATCTGCCGTTATTACGGGCCATTCGATGGGAGGGTATGTCGCCTTGCAGTTTGCAGTTGATAACACTGAATTAGTAAAAGGCCTGGTGCTATTTCATTCACATGCCGCTGCCGACAGTGAAGAGACTAAAGAGAACCGGCGAAGGACAATACAGATAGTAAGGCAAAACCGGGGTGGTTTTATCAAACAGTTTATTCCCGATTTATTCGACCCGGATCATGTAGCTGAATATAATGATGCTATTGCAGATCTCCAGGATCAGGCTGCGCTGATGGCTCCCGAAGCTATCATTGCCGCACTCCAGGGGATGCGCGACCGCTCCGACCGGATGCAGTACCTCGAATTGACCCGAATTCCGGTTTTGTTTATTATTGGTAAACGCGACAGCCGCATGCCCAGCAATCAGCTGCTCGCCCAGGCTGCAATCCCTTCACACAGCGAAACTCTTTTGCTCGAGGGCGTCGGACATATGGGATTTATTGAAGCCCCCGAAAAGACGTTGAAGGCTCTGAAATATTTTGCCTTACGATGTTTTTAGGAATAATAAACCGGATTTTTCGTAACCTTTTTCACAACCCTTCGTAACCTTTTTTGCTCCTGCCCGAAACAGCGACCCCATTTTTATATTGTAAAGAATATATCGTTCCCTAAAAAAATCTAAGTAACTGTCTAAAAATGATAAAAACCA